>CAYJQD010000023.1:12255-15885 GCA_964372235.1 uncultured Methanosarcinales archaeon | reverse complement strand
TAGGCGAATAACTAGGATACAACACAAAAACATTTATATATTAGTTTCCTCCTCTACAGGAGACGTAAATGTATAATTTCAGGGTGATAAAATAAAAAATAAGAGGGTGTGAACATGAAAGACTTTTTTTTACAATTAAAGGAAAAATTTACGAAGCCTGCCGAAGAACAGGAAGAGGTTACACAAGGAGAAAACTACGTTGAGCTAGAGACAGGAGCTCCTAAAGAAGAGAAAGCAAAAGTAACTGTCCGCCCTTTTGTCATGGAAGAATTTGAAGACATCAAATCAGTCTTAGATGTTTTACGAGAAGGATCTACCATTGCATTAATCAACATCAAACCTTTACGAGAAAAGGATTTAGTTGAATTAAAAAGAGCAATCTCTAAATTGCGAAAAACCTGTGAAGCCATCGAAGGAGATATCGCAGGATTTGGGGAAGATTATGTTGTAGCAGTACCATACTTCGCTAAGATCCACCGCAATGCTCCTTTCCCAAATGAGGGACAGGATTAATTTTTTTAATTTTCTTAATTAATTCTCTTTTTCAGCGACATACGAGGTTAATGTCTGCTTCTTGGCTTAATATTTTCAATTCCCATATTATGAGGTATTGAAAATGATTAATCAAAAGATTGCAGAATTACTCGGCGCACATTGTGGTGATGGAACATTATACAAGACGAAATGGTCCATGGTCTGGGAACTACGTGGTGAGTTAACTGAAAAAAGATATTACTCCGATAACATTTGTCCCATCTTAAGAGAATTGTTCGACCTTAACATTGTCTCAAAATTCAGAAGCGGTGGAGCCAATGGTTGTTGGGGTGTCCAAACCTCAAATAAAAAGATAACTTCATTCTTTTTAGATCATGGCTTTATTCCAGGCACAAAAACATATACTGTTTCTGTGCCTTCATCTGTTTCAAGTTCAACGATTGATATAAAGCAAGCGTTTCTAAGAGGTTTATTTGATACTGATGGTTGTTTAAGATTTGAAAAAATCAATAAGAGAAAGAAACACGAATATCCTCGGCTGGAATTTGGATTTGCGTCAAAATCTTTGAGGGATGGTTTGAAGTTATTGTTGGATGAGCTTGGGTTTAGATCCTTTATTTGGAATGATAAGACTGCCTATAGGGTTTGCATCTCTGGAAAAAGTATGCTAGAAAAATGGATGAGCGAAATTCAGCCTAAGAATCCAAAACATTTAAAAAAGTACGACTTTTGGAAGGATAATGGCTATTATTTGCCAAAAACACGCTATATGCCACGGTCGCATAATCCGGTATTGCGCTGATTCGTTTGAGTTCGTGTTCTCTACGAAGCGTAAGATTGCTATGGACAATCTGTCCTTCAGATTTCCGTCAATACCGAACAAACATCCAGTCCCTTTGGGATTCCCGGTTCAAATCCGGGCCGTGGCGCTTTTTTAATTTTTCTAGAAGTTAAATATTTCTAATCAATTCACTCCAAAAATCAGTTATTTTTTCTAAATATTTCTTTAGGGTCTTGTTTTTGATAAAAGCTAAAATGATGAGAAAAAGAACCAATAACAAAAGAGCACTTACCAAAATAATATCTATGAATGCAACACCACTAAGCAGATTCTCACTTCTTCCTCTTAATATCTTTAATCCCATTCATGTACGGCCAAAGAACTTTTGGAATCTTTACTGTTCCTTCTTTAGTCTGAAAGTTTTCTAAAATGGCGACAATCACTCGAGAAGTGGCTAGAGCAGTATTATTGAGCATGTGAACATACTGCCGTTCGCCAGTTTTAGTCAAAAATTTAGTGTTCAAAGTAACTGCTTGGTATTCCAAACAGTTGCTGCAAGAAGTAACTTCCCGGTATGCACCTTTCTTCTCGTTCTGTCCGGGGAACCAAGCTTCGATATCATACTGTAAGGATTGTTTGTTGCCAATATCTCCACTACAGACTGCCACAACCCGGTAGGGTATCTCTAATTGCTGGAAAAGATCTTCGGAAATCTTCTGCATCTCTTTAAAATACCTGGCAGATTCTTCAGGTTTACAGATCACGATCTGCTCTACTTTGTTGAATTGATGTACCCGGAAAATTCCTTTGGTATCTCGCCCATGCGCACCGGCTTCTTTTCTGAAGCAAGTGCTGATTCCCCCGATTTTCTGGGGAAGCTCGTCTTCAAGTAAAGCTTTATCTTTTCGGAGAGCAAGCAGCGGATGTTCTGAGGTTCCGATCAGATAAAGATCTTCTCCTTCAATCTTGTAAATAGTATCTTCAAACTCAGTAAGGTTTACTCCACCCTCTAATGCTGCCTTGTTGAGCATGAAGGGCGGCCAGTGCATCGAAAAGCCATTTTTCAGCAGAACATCGACAGCAAACCGTTGTAAGGCTAAATCGAGCAACACTGCTTCATTTTTCAGGTAGTAAAAGCGTGCACCGGCAACAGAGGCGGCGGTATCCAAATCAAATAAGTCTAATTCTAACCCCAGTTCAATGTGATCTTTGAGAGGAAAAGCAGGTTTTACTATTTTTCCCCATTTGCGAAGTTCTTTATTGTCATTTTCGTCTTTGCCGGCAGGAACTTCTTTATCAAGAATGTTGCCTATTTTCTTTAGCGTATCGTTGCGTTGGTGTAGAAACTCGTTGGCATTATACTCCCGCTCTTTTATTTCCTGAACAACATCCTGCATCTCTTTAATTTTTTTTTGTGCTTCTTTTTCCTTTTTGTTCTTCTTAGCCTGATTAATTTCTTGAGAAACAACGTTGCGCTTATGCTTTAATTCTTCCACTTTCTTCAATTCTTTTTTCCAATCCTCATCCTGCTTAAGAACTTGATCAACGATCGCTGGATCTCTACCGCGTTTCTTTTCAGAAGCTTTCACTAAAGCAGGATTTTCACGCACTAACTTTATGTCTAACATTGGAAAGATAAATGATAGTTCGGTTATTTAAATCTTGCTGAGAAAGAGATACCCAAAAGTATATAAATCCAGAAAATAGTCTTTACTGAAAAGAGGATATGAAAAAGATAGCTGTTGTAGTAGTACTATTTGTTTTCTTATTTACTATTTTGGTCTCCGCAGATACCGACACCTTGTGGGCTTGTTCAACTGATACTGATTGCCAAGTGCTGGTGCAGAACGGAGATTCTTATTATTGCAACCAGCAAACCTTGACCTGCTTCCAAATAGATTTGCCGGCTGATCCTACCGCGCCCGGCGCAACAGCAACAACTGCGACGACCACTCAAACCATAATTCCTAGCACCGATGAAAAGATTGCTGCGTTAGAAACAAAGATTTCAAGTTTAGAAAGTGATTTAGCTACGCTCTCTTCCGATCTATCTTTCACCAAAGGAGAAATTCTTACCATTCAAAATCAGATTTCTTCCTTACAATCAGAGCTAGCAAAATTGCAAAGTACAGATCAGGATCTATCTTCTAAGACGAATTCTTTATCTACTGGCCTAGCAGGATTACAGCAAACCTTAGATTCTTTAGAAAAGACTCTAGAAGAAAGGCAATCATTTGGCACTATTATGACGGTTATTTCTGTCATTGCTCTCATAGGAGGAGCAGGTTATGGAGCATACTACTACATGAATCGCAAACAGGGCTCCGTTAATCAAGAAATTCTCAATTACATCC
>CAYJQD010000023.1:0-12245 GCA_964372235.1 uncultured Methanosarcinales archaeon | reverse complement strand
AGGGAAAGAAACAGCATCAGATCAAACAAGAATTGCGTAAAGCAGGATGGGCGGAAAATGACATTGAGAAAGCGTACAGTGAAACAGTAAAACAAAACTACCAGCGATATAAGTCTTCCCAGGCTGAAAGTAAAACTACCACAACTGAGCGCTCTGCAAACAAAACTTCTACCCAGCGTACTACATACAATATGGCTGATCCAAAGAAGATGATCATCATTGCCGTAATTAGTATTCTGGTTATTACAGGTGGTTTGTTGGTTTTACGGGCCAGCACCGGTCAAGCTATCTTTCTGAAGAAATTAGTAGGTGGAGAAGAAAATGGTACGACCGGAGAGGTTGCCTACAAAGTGGAATGTACACCACCGCATCTGCTTAACCCGGCAGGGGATGCCTGCTGTTTGGATTCTGATAATTCAGGAGTCTGTGATACAACTGAACTGCAGGGAGCTGGTTTAGCGGCAGGAGGAGAATGTAACGACAATAGAGAATGTAAAACAGGATTATACTGCATTAATAATAAATGCGGTAATGTCGACGCCCTTTATAGTGGTGAAGGCGGGGACTGCACTAAATTATGCAGCTATTACGCAATTAAGATGTTAACCAGCGACGGCGAGAAATACGATTTGAAACCGAAACAAGGCAGTTATACCGGTGCAGGTGCTTTAGAATGGAAAATTTTACCGATAAAACAGCACTGTAAAGGAGAAGAACCTATCGTGCCCATCAATGTAATCAGGAAAAAGACTGGTGAAGTGATCAGTGAAGAAGTGATATTACTACATGAAGGCGAAACCAGCCCAGTTTTAACTCATCCTACTATTTCTAAATTGGCTTTTAGTCTTACCGTAGCAGACGTGTTTGAGAGTTGTCCGAAGTAAGTCAGGTAATATGTTAGATTCTATAACATTAATTGATCGTGGACTGAAGCGTAGCGAATGTTTTTCTTGAAAGAATTTGATCAACTTTTGCGTAGCCCAAAAGGTTGGTTGAAAGGGGGCCCCAAAGAGGGGGTGAGGGTGGTAGAATTCTATGGGACCCCACTTCACATCGTTATATGCCCAAACGTGTGTTTTACCTTTTGTTAGCAAAGCACAAATAATATATAAATGTTACTATTTTGTATACTGGTTACTTAAAAATTACAATTACTACACTACAGTAAAAATTATCCTTTGAAGAATTCCTGCAACAAATTTCGATATTCCTTGGTCACTCGCAATCCTTCTCTTGGTAAACAAGCATAATAATTCTGCCAGGCAAAACGTTCATCAAGATAGATCACTGCTCCTTTGTCAGTCTCACTTCTAATGCATCGTCCCGCAGACTGAATGCATTTGGACATGGCCGGGTAAATATAACCATAATCCCAGCCTTTGCCGAACTTTTCTTCGTAATACTTGACGATCTCTTTGGTATACAGATCAGGTTTTCCTAATGGTAATCCAACTACTACCACTCCATTCAGCAAATCGCCGGGGAAATCTATGCCTTCTGCAAAATTGGCTCCAGAAACACCTAATAAAATTCCTCCTTTATTCTTATACTCTTTAAATTCAGCCAAGAAGGTATTCTTATCTTCGGTCGACATTTCTTTTTTCTCAAAAAATAATTTTTTAGGGCAGCGCAAATGATTGGCGATAGCATCACGCAATTGGTAGGAGGGAAAAAAGAATGCCACATTCCCAGGAATGAAATTGGCCAATTCAGAACACTTTTCCGCAATCAGCTTGAACATAGCATCTCCTCGAAGGTTATATTTGGTACTTGTTTCCGGCACAATCAAACTCAATTTATTTTCGGGAGGAAAGGGCGAGCCATATTCTTTTTCCACTGCTCGAGTGATACCTAAAATATCGCGATACATAAATAAAGGCGTAAGTGTGCCGCTCATGATCACGCCAGTATAAATCTGTTTGAAGATAGGTTCGGTGATGATGCGCGGATCAAGACATTGATAACTTAAAGTTGTAACTGGACCATAATTGCTTTCTCGCTCCGTCAGGATTCTGGCAAACCCTGTATCTTCACCCTTCCATGCTTCCAAAAAAGCAGCAACGCCACCCAGATAACTCTTCTTTTGTTTTCGACGTACTTCTTCGGCTGCTAATTCTAATTCGTTGATCAATTCGTCATACTCAACAACTGCAGCAACTTTAGACATAAAATCATTTTTAGCTATTAGATTTTCCTTAGAACCAAAATCATTTTCTGACAATTCACCTAGCTCATTCAAAATCCTCACTAATTCTTGCAACCAGAATAACAACCCATTATACCCAAATTTCTTCGCTTCCAAAACTGCATTCTTGATAGTAATGCTGCTAAGATTGGAACTAAGCACATCAACCACGCGAGAGGGCAAGTTGTGTCCTTCATCAACAACAACAATAACATCGTTCAACTCTAAATCCAGCTTGTTGAAAAAATTCTGCTGGATGTGTGGATTAAAAAGATAATTGTAATCAGCAATGACTACCGTCGCTTTCTTCGCTAATTCAATAGCGATCTCATAACCACACATATGCTGTTCTCTAGAAAAGTTCATGATCTCTTGATTATGCATGGGAGCTTCTTTCTGTAGATCACTCACTGCTTTCTTCGCTTCCACCGTGAGCTGCTGTTTGCTGCGCACATTGTTGTAGAATTCACATTCTCCTCGGCCGACGATAGTTTTACAAAAATCATTAAAATCATTTCCAAACAACCCAGCTATCTCCTGGCTGCACATGGACCGCTTTCCAACTAAATCAATGCTCGAAAAAGAAACTCCTTTCTGCTTGATTTCACGTAACGTTTCCACGGCGATAGCATGTTGAGTATGTCTGCTGGTCAAAAAAAAAACTCGTTTTTTCTTTTCTAAAGCATGATATAAAGCAACAGATAAGGCTGTAGCTGTCTTTCCCAAACCAGTTGGTGCATGTGCTAACAGAATTTTTTCTTGTTGGAAAGCTGTATCGATATCTTGTAGCAATTCTCCTTGCTGGGCACGAATCCGCTGATATGGAAAAAAATCTTTTGCAGTCGTAGTAGAAACCATCCAGCAAAAAACAAAGAGCTCATATTAAAAAGTATTCTGTTCTCAAAGAGATAATTATTTTCAGACAAAAGATTTATATAAGTATTCTACGAAACATCTGTTAGAATAGATAAATGTTTAAATATAAGATTGAAGCCTCAGTTTTTTGAAGAGGCTGGTGGGTTAAAGAAAATGCAAAACGCATTTTCTAACGCCAGAGAAGTTGGTTGCTTCTCTGAGCGTAAAGAGTAAAATTTGGGGGTGTCCAATTTGAATAAAACAAACAACAAGCCTATCTTCGACGTGTTTTTTCGAGAGAAGCCAGCCATGATGCTGGTAGAGTTAAAGAACGCCAATGAAAATGTGTATGCTTCTGTATTGGCGAAGCAGATCGATTGCACATATTCGCATGTGGTTAAGATTTTGCAAGAGATGCAGAAATCAGATTTAATCCGCTTCAAGAAAGAAGGAAGATTAAAATTATTGGAATTGACCAAGCGCGGTCATGAAATTGCTTCTAATATTGAAAGTATAAGAACGATGTTGTAATTTTTTTATTTTAATTTAACTATTTTTGATCTTCTGATCTTAACTTAATACCAAAACATTTACCGCCATAATCAGCGGGATGGCCGTAACAATTAAGTCCAAATCTATTAAAGAGAGGATGAATGCCGAGAAAGGCACCAGTTAAGGAATATTTATCATTTGTCCACAAACGAGGTCTACCTTTGAAACTAGAAAGCATATCCACTGCTTTTTCTAGATCCCGGCAGAGAAGTAACGATTGAAGAGTCTTTCTACCTCTTTTATTCCTAATCAGTTTGTCCATAGTGATGGTTTCTTGAGGAAGTGAGCATCTGTAACTAAATTCTTCTCCACCTTGGAAGTGAGTAACAATTTTCTTTTCACTATCAATAATAGTATTAGTACATAGAAAATTTGCACCGTACGAAAATGCGTCTTCAAATTCTCGTAAAAAAGTATAACTTTTATCAAACATCTGTTCCAGAATTCCGTAGATGAAGGGTAGACTCGGCAATTCTCTTCCTTCACCGCACTTTTCAAAATATTCTCTCCAACCATAAATATGGGTGAATGTGATCGGTCTCCTTTGGTAAAAAACCTGGTCCTGAACTGGTTTATTATCAAGTTCAGGACGTTTGTAGACTTTTAATGGTGTACCCTCAGGATTATAAAAAATAATACATCCACAACAATCGGTACATCAAGTTCTATTGGTCTTGACAAAGGTTATTCACCTATTCAAGGTAAATCTTTAATCTATCCATGTCCAACTTCCAGTCTGCAGGAAGCCGTTCAGTTCGCTGGTAGTACTTAACCAAGCGTCTGATCTTGGAATTGGTTAATAACAATCCGCGTTTGGCGGTCTGGTCTTGCTTATTCTTCTCCAAATGACGCTGGATGTAAACCATCTTCTTAATGAGATTACGTAGATCTTCCGGCATTTCTTTGGTCAATCCTTTTTCATGTAGGATACCAGATACTTTTTTCCCGGTTGATGCTTTAACACTTCCTACTCCGTGCGCGTCTCGCAAGAGAAGACCTATTTCAGAGGTGTTCTTTCCTGCTTTTGCATACTTAACGATAAGTTTTTCTACATCTGGACCTTTGTATGGTGCCCAGGCTGGAACTTTCTTCAGCGGTTTAGTACTGCCGCTTTTTCCTCGTGCTCTAGAGTGCATTTTTGCCATAGTATTTTACCCTCAGTTATTTTAATTCGAGAATGAGTAGTGTTTACACTTCATCTCCAGTATGTGCAAGCCTGGACCGACACATCTCTCGAATGAGATTTAATTTGCAAGTTTATTTAAAAATGTATTGCTGCTTTTTAAGAAAAAAATAGCCCCAAGCGGAGCTTCGTGAGCCCTGCGAACGAAGAAACGAACGCAGTGACTCTTTCGAACCGCTGTCAAAGCCTGTCTACCCGTTCGGACCAAAGGGTTATATTCGAACTGTAAAGATTACAGATTCAAACTCTATCCTAGTCCGCTAGACGATGGGGCTGTAATAATCTTTAAGCCCCTACCTTCTTTATAAAATTTTCTTTATTTAAGCTCAAAACCAGACCAAAACCTATAAATAGCTTAAAGTTTTGATCTGTAGAAGAGGTTGAAGATGAAAATAAAATTACTTTTAGTAAGTTCCTTGTGTACAATAACTTCTGCACTTGCTCAGCCTATTCCAGTGGAAGAATTCCCATTGAATGGTTTACTTGCTGATGCATTAGAACCAATCTTGAGTAAGGTTGGAATCTTTGTAGGAGGAATATTCAGCCTCTATTTTATCCTGACGTTGATACAGATTCTCAATGAACGCAAGAAGGTAAGATTGCTTAAGGACATCCGCAATGATGTTGATCTCTTAGCTCTCCACTTTGGAGTTAAGCATTCTCATGAGAAGAGAGGTATTTTCAGAAGGATCTTTAAGATGTTCCAGCGCGGGAATACAGAACCGGCCAAGAAAAATAAAAAATGAAGATAACTATCAAACCAGAAGTTTTTCAGAAATTTCATCCACGCTTGAAGATAGCATTCATTCTTGCAGAAGGGATCGACAACAAAAGCAAAACTGCAAAAGTAAATCATCTCTTGGCAGAGATCCAAAAAATAGTTCTCCTTAGCTTTAACAAGGACAATGCTAAAACCCATCTTCTCATCGCGCCATGGAATGTTGCTAAGGAAGAGTTCGGCAAAAAAGCGAAACATTACAACACTTCTGTAGAATTGTTATTACAAAAAGCTTTGCGCAAACAAAAACTTCAGACCAAAGACACCCTCACTGGACTTCTACGTTATCTCTCCCTGAAGCACATTGTTCCTTTCGGTGCAGATGATATGACTAAATTAAAGGGAGACCTTGTCTTTGAAACCAAAAATGGAAACCTTTGCTACCGCGACAGTAAGAGAATTCTTGGAAAGAAATTAGATTACTGGAAGAACACAAAGACAGCAGTAAATCCGTGGTCATGGTCTGCTCTAATTCACATTGAATTTCTCCCTCCAGTCAGTTTAGCTAAACAGAAAGAGATAATAACTGAGGCACGCGATTTAATCCAAGCGTTCTGCGGAGGAAAACCCAAAGTGGTCGTATTAGATCGAAAGAAGAATTCTGTTATTTTTAACTGAGTACCCAGCAAAATATATAAAACAAGTTTGTTTCTGATGAAAGATGAATTTCAAGGAAGAAATCATTGCCCTGTTAGCGAAAGAAACTACACTTTCTGAAGATGAATTATCTAATCTTATTGCTGTTCCTCCAGATCCAAAATTAGGAGATTATGCTTTTCCTTGTTTCAAATTGGGGAAGAACCCAAAGGAAGAAGCAGAGAAACTGAAACAAAAATTAAAATTGCCTGATTTCGTGGCCAAAGTAGAAATTGTGGGGCCCTATCTGAATTTCTTTCTGAAAAATAAAATAGTAGTAGAAAAAACACTTTCTTATATCTATCAAGAACAAAAGGAATACGGAAAAAATAATCTGGGAAAAGGAAAAAAGATCATTGTCGAATTTTCTTCGCCAAATATCGCCAAGCCTTTCGGCATTGGACATTTGCGATCTACCGTCATCGGTAGCTGCTTATACAAAATGTATCGTGCTTTAGGATATGAGGTCTTTGGGGTTAATCATCTCGGCGATTGGGGAACCCAGTTTGGAAAGCTTATCGTTGCCTACAGAAAATGGGGTTCTGAGCATGAACTGAACCAAGAACCGATCAAATATCTTTTGCATTTATACGTCAAATTCCATCAGGAAGCAGAGAAGGATAAAACGTTAGAAGATGAAGCGCGGGCCGAATTTAAGAAGCTAGA
Organism: uncultured Methanosarcinales archaeon; assembly: GCA_964372235.1. Lineage (GTDB taxonomy): Archaea > Nanobdellota > Nanobdellia > Woesearchaeales > GW2011-AR9 > JACPIL01. Next base: position 5,390 of record CAYJQD010000023.1, on the reverse strand, counting down.
AGATGGAAACAAAGAATCCATAACTCTCTGGGAAAAGTTCAAAGATCTCAGCTTAAAGGAATTCCATCGCATTTACAAAATTCTTGACGTCAATTTTGATTCTTTCCATGGAGAAGGCTTTTACAACAATCTACTAGAATCAAGCATCCAAGAATTACAGCAGAAAGTGAAGACGACCGTTTCCGAAGGAGCATTAATCGTTGATTTGGAAAAGTATAACATGCCGCCGTTCATGCTGCGCAAATCAGATGGCGCTTCTACTTATCACACCCGGGATTTAGCAGCCGCATTGTTCCGACTTAAAAAATATAAGCCAGAAAGAATAATCTATGTGGTAGGATCGGAACAAAAATTGCATTTCCAACAGCTGTTCAAAGTTCTGGAATTAGCCAGTGTGGAAAAAAATAAGCTGGTGCATGTCGATTTCGGACTGTTTAGATTCCCAGAAGGAAAGATGTCTACGAGAAAAGGACAAGTTATCTTTCTAGAGGAGGTATTGAATAAAGCTATTGAATTAGCTGAAAAGATTATTGAAGAGAAAAATCCTACTCTGCAGAATAAGAAAGAAGTTGCGGTGATGGTAGGAGTGGGAGCAATCATCTTTGCTGATCTAAGTAATGATCGGATAAGAGATATTGATTTTGATTGGAATAGAATGCTCTCTTTCGACGGGGAGACTGCTCCATATCTGCAATACACGCATGCACGAGCGTGTTCTATTTTACGAAAAGCGGTGAAGGAGCATCATCATGGTGTTTCTCCACATGTTAATTTTGAGTTAATCCAAGAAAGCGAAGAGATTGCCTTAGCAAAGAAATTGTATGCTTATCCTGAAGTTATTGAAAAAGTAGCTCAGGCATACAAACCACATCATCTAGCACATTATTTGATTGCTTTAGCGCAGGCATTTAATGAGTTCTATCATAAGTGCCCGGTTTTATCCGAAGATAAGAATCAGACTAAAGCTAGACTTTTATTGGTAGACTGTGTACGGCAAGTGTTAGACAATGGGTTGAATCTGCTAGGTATTCAAGCACCAGAGGAGATGTAATGTCCTTCTCACCTTTATGTCAACTTAATGGTGGCTGCATGGGCTGCTGCGGACACGATTTTGAATCGAAAGAGAAAATACAACAAGCAGTGTTCAAAAACAATCTTGAGTTTAAGCACGCCGATCCGAAAACCGAGGAAGATTATCTGAAATTCAGGGATCGACGGCCTTCACGAGATTTACGTAATGGGGTTTGCAGGAATTTGATTCAAGAACAGGGATGCTATCTCTGTCCCTTGCATCCTGCTCGGCACAGCAAAGATTTACGGGTTGGGCACTGCGATATAGATTATTTGTGCAATACTGCGAAATTGTTTGAGAAATGGGATGAAGAGAAAAAGAAAAAGTTCATTGCCTTCGTTGAAAGCAAAAAGTTGGACAACACTACGTATTCTATTCTTATGGACAATAATTCTTTGTTGAAAGAGTTTATGACGTTAGAGAAACATCAAATTTTATCAGCAAATACGCGCTAAAGATTAGTTCAAAAAGGGATGAGGCTGCCTGAACACCAATAAGAGTAACGCTCAACCAGCTAGGATTAAATCCGCTGATGGTTAGATATAATCCCAAGGAAAGGAAGAAGATGTAGCTGAATATGTGATACATGGGAAGAACGTATAGTATCTTTTCTGAGTGATGTCGGCGAAATATCGCTAAAGCAAAGACGTTAAAGAAAAAGAACAAGAATAAGAGAAAAGAAACAATGCGTACATACAAAGGAGGATTTATTTCTAAATACGTAAGGACAGCGTCGGTTAATCCCACCAGGGCGATTACTATGACAGTGTAAAGATAGATGCGTAAGAAGCCGTATCCGGATTTCATAAGGCTTGAAAGAGACCTAAATTTATATTTGTTTCTGAGACCATAATGTTTTTAAAACCGCAGAGCCTAAAAACTCGAGGATTAAAAAACCCGAAGGGTTTTTAAAAGAACATTATTATTAAAGATTCATTGGGCCTGTGGTGTAATGGATAGCACAATCGGCTTCGGACCGGTTAATCGGGGTTCGAATAAGTTTCCGCAGAAACGACCGAGAAGCGGAGCTTCGACCGTCCCTGCAGGCTCATTTATTATTAAAAAAAGGTGAAAAGGTATGAATACAAATAAAGAAGTTCTTATTACTCAATCCGTGGCAATTCTCTGTGATGGAAACAACATCGAGCGGAGCATCCATGAACAAAGCAAATCCACTAATACTATGGTTAATTTTGATACGCTTATTCCTAAGCTCTTAAATGGAAGAGGATTAAATCGATTGATCTATTTCCGCGAAGGTCAAAATATTTCTTCTAAGCTGGCAGAACGATTGCATGAGCGATATTATGGCTCTGTCGTTCCATGCCATAAATCAGCAGATATCCCCTTATCAATCAAAGCAACACAGCTGGCTTCAAAAGTGGATACGATCATCATTATGTCTGGTGATTCTGATTATTTGGATTTAGTGGCTCACCTAAAATCGGAAGGAGTACGGATCGAGATTGCTGCAGTACAAGAGACTACTGCCAAAGCGTTGATCGAAGAAGCAGATCATTTTCATCCTATAACGAAGGAAGATTGGTTTACCTATACTGCTCCTAAGGGTGGGATGAGAAAAGGAAGGCATTTTGAATAAAAAAAATTTCCTTCTATTTTTCTGTTTTATTCTCTTCAATAACATTTAAATAAAATCTTCCATTTAGAGAGATATGGTTCTCGAGAAACTAGGAGATTCCTTAAAGAACACGTTAAGCAAGATCAGTAAATCACTTTTTGTAGATGAAAAACTCATCAATGAGCTGGTAAAAGACATCCAACGAGCCCTCTTACAGTCCGATACCAATGTGCAATTAGTCTTCGATTTAAGCAAGAAGATCAAGGAGCGCACTTCGGAAGAAACTCCTGCAGGGATTACTAAAAGGGAACAATTAATCAAAATCGTCTATGAAGAGTTGACTAATTTCTTAGGTAAGGAAGCACATGAGATCAAGGTCACTAAAAAGCCTATGCAAATCATGTTAGTAGGCTTGTTTGGAAGCGGGAAGACCACTACAGCAGGAAAGCTGGCTAAATTTTACAAAAAACGCGGATATAAAGTGGCAGTGATGCAGACTGACACCTGGAGACCAGCAGCCTATGATCAACTAGAACAGTTAGCTAAAGATGTTGGCGTGGATTTCTTAGGAATTAAGAAAGAAAAGGACCCAGTTAACATTTATCTGGCGTTTGAAAAGAAATTGAAAGACTACGATGTCGTTATTGTCGATACAGCAGGAAGAGATGCATTATCGGATGAACTGATCTCGGAATTAAATCATCTGCATCAAGCAGTGCAAGCTGATGAGAAATTACTGGTCATTTCTGCAGATTTAGGACAAGCAGCACAAAAACAAGCACAAGCCTTCCACGACACGTGCGGCGTGACAGGAGTTATTGTTACGAAATTAGAAGGTACTGCTAAGGGCGGAGGAGCATTGTCAGCCTGTGCAGTTACCAAAGCACCGATTGTCTTTATAGGGATAGGAGAAAAGCAGGATGATTTGGAATTGTTCCATCCGCAGCGGTTTGTAGGCAGATTGATCGGTATGGGAGATCTTGAATCTTTGCTAGAAAAAGCACGAGAAGTAATCACGGAAGAAAATGCCAAAGATATGCAAGAAAAATTCATGAAAGGAGATTTCAATCTTATCGATCTATATCAGCAGATGCAGTCGCTCAAGAAAATGGGTTCTTTTGGAAAATTGATGGAAATGATTCCCGGCATGGGATCATTAAAGATGCCAAAGGAAATGCTCGACGTGCAAGAAGGAAAACTGGAGAAATGGCGGCATGCTATGGATAGCATGACTAAGGAAGAATTAGAAGAGCCGGAGATGATCTCTGCAGAAAGAATCGACCGCATTGCAGCTGGTTCTGGATTAAATGTGGGTGAAGTTCGTGAATTATTGAAACAGCATCGCCAAAGTAAGAAGCTAATGAAAATGTTTAAAGGTGAAGGGGATATTAACAAGATGATGAAACGCATGGGTGGGAAGTTACCAAAAGGTTTTGGTGGTTAGAGAATGGAATGTGTAGTCTGTGAAAAGAGGATGAAAATAGTAGAGAAAGGAAAGAGTTTTGATTTCAAGAAGAAAAAAGAATATTCTAAAACAATCTACAAATGCGCCAAAGATGATGTTTGGATTGTAGTAGAAAAACCAAAAAACAAGAAAAAATAATTAATCATCTAACGGCGTTTCTTTCCTAAAGCCGCACTTCTTGCAATACTGCACCTTAAACAATCCGTCAGCAAATCGATGCTGCCCTTCGTGCAAGGGTTTATGGCATTCTGGACAATTTAGTAACATGCTATATAAGTGAGCAGAGAAGTTTAAATAATTTACTAAGGATAAAATGTATTCAGTAAATGATAAACATCGAATTTGAGGAAATCAGTATAAGTATATTCAATCCAGTCCATGGGTAAATGTTGTTTCTCTAACTCAGCTTCTAACTTTTTTCGTAAATTGACCAGCAGGGGCTTGTCTGAAGCTGAAAGTTGATGAATATAATCGCGCAAGCAACCGTAGCGAACGGAAATCATCAATTCTTTTTTGGGGAAATCTACAGCTGCATACACAGAGCTCTCTGAAACAGTGGTTAGGGCGACGGATTTACAAAAAAGCACTTGCTCTTTGCCATTAATAGAATCAAAGAAGACTTCCTCTCTTTCCCCTTTTTTTCCGTCAAAACCAGCAGAATTTGCTTCAAGCGTATAACCTTTCTTAGCGCAAAAAAATCTTATAATTTTTTCAATGGACATGTTTACAATTCAATTATCTTTCCTGTCTTTCCCACGTTAATAACTCGCGTAGAGCCGATCATTTCCTCGATGCCATGTGTTTCATGGATATGGCCGCAAACGTGAACATCCGGTTTGAGGAGTTCGATAGCTTTTCTGACGCCCTCACTGCCCGGAAAGATGCCTAAGCCGATCAAGCTGTCGCTGGGCTGAACGTGAGTCACCATTAATTTCTTTTTAACGTCTTTCAGAGAATCATGCGCTTTCTTAAGAGTTTCAAAGAATTCTTTCTCAGATAGTTGATGAATGCCCACATCAGCATAACCGCAGCCAAAAATACCTATATCTCCTTTTTTGATAACATAACCGTGGAGATTTTTTATCCCATATTTTTCAGCGAGAAACTGCACTTCTGCTAATCCTTCATGATTGCCAGGGATGATTGCCACGTCTAAGCCTTTCTCTTTGAAGGGGCCGATTAAGCCATCGACATTTCCATGATGATCTGCTAAATCTCCGGCTAAAAGGACAAGGTCTACCTTTTCTTCGGCTCCTTTTTCAGCCATTTCCTGC
>CAYJQD010000022.1:0-16614 GCA_964372235.1 uncultured Methanosarcinales archaeon | reverse complement strand
CGTCGCAGAAACGGTAGGGCTTCTCGATTTGTACAAGAGGAAAGGGGAAATTACTTTAGCGGATTTGGCTCAAGATGAAGACATAGAACATCTGCTTAAGAAAGATGCAAAGGCAGCCATGAAAGAATACAAAAAGAAATATAAAACAGCTAGATAATTTTCAAATTAAACAAGAAAAAATAAAAAAATTTATTCTAACTCCATCTTTTCGATTTCTTCCAATCCTAAGTCAGTTTCTTCCGCTAAGGAATCGATTTCTTCTAATTCCTGCAAATCACTGTCTACTGCTGGTTCGGAAGAATCAGCAACCGAAGCTTCGGGCTGAGCAGCCTTGCAGCCGCTTACTACCACTACTGCTACCAGGAGCAGCAATAATGAAATTCGCGCGATTTTCATTCTTGCTCACCCTTATGCAGTTGCTTCTGCGCTGGCATTAGCTTCTACGGTAGTGTTGCTTTCAACGCTGTCAGATTCATCTTCCGTTTCATTTTCTTCAGCTTCGTCAGCATCGTCACTTCCTTTGGTCAGCTCTTTGTACTCTGCTAAAAAGTTTCGTAAGATCTTCTTGATCTCTTGCAAATCTTTTCGCACTTCATGCTGAGCAGCGCGTAATTCGCGGTTGAACTGGTCGAAATCTTCAGCATCTTTCGCTTTCATCCATTGTTCCTGAGCTTTCTGGTAATCCTCTTCCAGCTCCGCTACTTTAGTGTCGAATTCAGCTAAGATTGCTTTAAGTTCGGTAACGTCTGCGCCAGAAGCTGCTGCTGCATCAATCTTTGCTTGCATGCTCGCATGTAGATCAGCTTGCTTTTCTACTAAGACATGAAGCTTAGCATTGACTAACAAGCCTACCATTCTTCGCTGCAGCTTGTGCACTTTCTGGTTCAATTCCTTCAAGTCCTTGATGGTAGCTCGGATCTCTCCTTGCGAAGTTTCGTTGGTGAAGCTATCGATTTTTGCTTTCTGCGCATCAAGTTCTGCTTCCAATTCTGCGATCAATGACAAAGCAGATTCTTTTTCCTCTTCAGACAAGTCTTCCATCTTTTCAACGGTCTTGGTCAACTTTTCCAAAGAACGTTCTACTACTTGTGCTGATTTTTGGAGATGATTTTTAACTCCTACTCGTAATTCTAGCTTCAAGGCAGCGCATTCTTCCGTTTCAGCATCACAGCGCTTTACCTTTTTATGTAATTCTAATACTTTAGCGCGGTGTTCGCGTTGCTTTTCTTTTGCTTCATGGAAGCGTTCTTTTGCGTCTTCCAATCGCTCCCGAGCTTTTCCCAAATCAACTTTTAGTTCTTTCTTCACTCTGGTTACGCTCTTCACACCATCTCTGGTTTTAGTTTTAATTTCTACTTCTTCTTTTACTTCTCCATCCTTCTCCTCTGTTTTTACTTTAACTTCTTCTTCAGAATCTTCTGATTTCACTTCCGTCTTCGATTCTGACTTTACTTCTGCATCAGCTGCATCGGACTCAACCTCAGCTTCCGCATCAACTTCAACATCTACTAAGTTACTACTTCCTTCTTCCGCTAACCCTGCTGGGATAATGCTTAGTAAAAACAAGCTTAGCACCAGCATGGCGCTCAATTTTTGTTTGAATGATGTCATTTTTGTGACCTCCGTTTGAATTTTCTGAAACTTTACAAAGTATAGTTCTTTTTAAACATACTTTTGAGGACGCTTTACAGAATACTTTACGAAACTTTAGGAAGCTTTATGATGGTTACAATGCATTAAATAGGCCAGAAAGACCCTCTTCTTTAAGGCAGACGAATGGGCTTTCTAGCCTATTTATGTCACGAAGTGCGGAGTTAAGAAGGCGTCTTTTCAATACTGTCTTGAAAAGACGTGGCTGAGAAGCTTTCCGCACTTCGCTGACTTTTTTGAGCTTATTTTCCCGATATCTTTTTATATTATTCTAGAGTATATAGGATTATGAAGCACAAAGTATTGATAACCTTGCTATTATTGCTCGTACTTCCATTAGCCTCTGCGGCCACCCTAAAAGGCAGCATTTACGATGAAAATTTAGATATAGCGAAAGATGTTTTAGTGGAAATCAATACTGTGCCCCAGCAGAAATTCTTGGCCAAGACTGGCAGTTATTCCTTTGACCTGGCGGTAGGAAAATACACCCTTACTGCTAAGAATGATCAATATGTGGTTACCGAAGAAGTAGAAATCCTTTCCCCTACCGGAGAATACGTATTGGACTTATTCCTTTTGCCCGATTTTGCAGAAGAGGATGAATTATGGCAGGAAACGCAGCAAGATCTGGCTCTGGAAACGGAGGAACGTTCTACGCCCTGGTGGTCCTGGGTGATCGCTGGAATAATCTTTGCTGCTTTGTTGGGCCGCATCATTTACACCAGAAAAAAGTATGGTTCTCTCTGGACTTTCCGTAAAAGGATCAAAGAAGAAAGCCAGAAAACCCTGGAACAACATAAAGAGGAACTGGCTAAAGAACCAGGGTATGTAGATCAGGCCTTAGAAATCATCAAGAAACATGATGGGCGGATCAACCAAAAAGAATTACGTAAAGAAATGATGTACCTTTCTGAAGCAAAAGTAAGCCTCATTGTCACTGAGTTAGAACATAAGGGAAAAGTAGAAAAGATTAAAAAGGGACGTGGAAACGTACTCATTCTGAAAGGTTAATTTTGGTTTTAGATGTTTAGGTTATCATGCCAGAAACCAAAGGAAAAGATATTATTGATATGTATTTTAAAGAGACGGTCCCTTACGGTCGTCTTACCGGTGAACAGACCATTTCCTTGATGCAGTCCATCGAAGAAAAAGGAAATAAAATTCTATGGAATATATTCAGGTATGATCCAGCTTTTATCATCACTTACTTCTCAAAACAGGATCCCAAGGGTAATCAGGGTAAAGAGCAAGTAACTCAGTTAGTGCAAGATGTATTTGTAAAACAAAATCGGCCACCGGTAGAGGAAAACTTCTATGCCGGTCTTGAAGTGCTACGTGAGATGATCTCGTTTGTAGGTGTATATAGGCACATTAGCGAACAATACTCGCAAAATTTCGACCAACAGGAAGAACAAATACTATATGGCTCTCTTGAAGAAAGAAAAAGTAGTTATAAAAGAAAGGACCACTTAATCAAGCAGCTTCAAGAACAGCGTGAAACCTTGGAGGAGCTTGTTTCCGCTTGGCAAAAGCCACGCGATGTCATGGCCAAACATAATTTACGGCTAGTGATAGGAATAGCTAAACGGCTTGCAGCCATGAGTTCCGTCAAATTACTGGATTGCGTCCAGGAAGGGAATGATGGTTTGTACCGTGCCATCGATGGATTTGATTATCGTAAAGGATATCAATTCTCTACCTATGCCAGCCATTGGATAAGGCAAAGTATCCAGCGCTACATAGCCAATAACCGCCGTACTATCCGCGCGCCGGTTCATGTTCAGGAATCGATGCATAAAATAAGCAGGATCGAAAGATTTCTTAGAAACAAGCTCCAGAAAGAAACCTTTACGTCGGAAGAAATTGCCGCTCAATTATTGCAGGAAGAAGCTGAGAAATCTAAAGGAAACCGTAGCAAGTCCAGAAAACTTACCCAGAAAGAGATTGCAGCAAAAGCTCTTGAAATTGAAATGCTTCGAGGATCATTTAGCGAAATTGAATCCACTTATTCTCTGGAAGCGGTGTTAGGAGGAGAAAATGAATTTACCGGCAAAGATCTATTGGCTGACACCAATGCTCTTACCTCTGAAGAAAAAATTAATTATGGTGAACGCGCTGTCCAATTGCAGGCAGCTCTTTCCACTCTAACGCCTAAGGAACAGCGTATTATTCGTCGGCGCTTTGGTATAGGTTATGATAAGGAACATACTCTCAGTGAAATAAGCATAGATTATGGTCTTTCCAGGGAACGGATACGGCAGCTGGAAGCGCAGATTCTTCAGAAATTACGGAAAAAAATAAAATTATGAGATTATAACATTAAATAAACGCAGATTTTTTAAATATCTCCTCACTTCTTATTTTTCAATGAAATTTTCCGATTACCGCCCTCAGCAACTTGAACCTCAGATTGTAGAATTCTGGAAAAAGAACAAGATACTTGACTCTCTACGTAAGCGCAATAAGAAAGGGAAGAAGTTCTACTTCTTGCAAGGACCGCCCTATACTTCTGGACATATTCATTTAGGCCATGCTTGGAATATGGCGCTGAAAGATATGGTCCTTCGTTATAAACGCGCTCAAGGCTTTAATGTCTGGGACCGTATGGGGTACGATATGCACGGGCTTCCTACGGAACAAAAAACCATGGCCCGACTGGAGCTTCGCGACAAAGAACATATCGAACAGTTCGGGGTGAAAAAGTTTACGCAAGAATGTGAAAAATTTTGTATCGAAATGATGCGGAAGATGGACGAAGATTTCCAGCGTCTTGGAGCGACCCTAGATTTCTCTGATCCCTATCAGCCTATCAAGAAAGAATTTATGGAAGCAGAATGGTGGCTGATCAAGCAAGCGCATGAGAAAAAAAGATTATATCAAGGCTTGCGTACCATGCATTGGGACGCGGCAACTCAAACTGCTGTCGCTAAACACGAATTAGAATACCAGAAAATTACTGATACCTCCATTTACCTCAAATTCCAAAGCAAAGAAGATCCCCAGAAATTTTACCTTATCTGGACCACTACTCCCTGGACTATTCCGCTCAACTTAGCTATCATGGTCAATCCTGACCTTACCTATGTTGAAGTTGAAGCCAATGGGGAGCGCTGGATTATCGCTGAAAAGCTGCTTGGTTCAGTGTTAGGAAAAGCAAAAGTGCAGCAGCATAAGGTAGTACGAAAATTTAAAGGATCAGATTTAGAGGGTAAAAGATATCTCCATCCTCTCCAGACCCAGCAGTATCTCCCAAAAGAATTGCAGCAGAATCCAAAATTGTTTACCGTGCTTCTCAGCAAAGAATATGTTGATGACAGTGCAGGTACAGGCTTAGTTCACTGCGCTCCAGGCTGCGGTCCAGAGGATTACGAAGTAGGATACAGAAATGGTATCATGCCCTTCAACTGCGTCAATGAATCAGGACATTTCGAAAACTTTGGTCCATTTACCAATTACCGAGCAAAAACAGATGATAAGAAGTTCATCCACGCTCTGCACGAAGCAGGCGTCTTAGTGGCTAAGGAATCGTACAATCATGAATATCCGCATGGCGAGCGCAGTCATGAGCCAGTCATCTTTAGGACCACCAAGCAATGGTTCTTAAAAGTCGAAGATCTGAAGGAGAAGATGGTCGCTGCAAATAAGAAAATATATTGGAATCCGCAGACTGCGCAGCATGCTTTTGCTTCTTGGTTGGAAAATCTGAGAGATAATTCTATCACCAAACAACGTTACTGGGGAACTCCGGTTCCGATCTGGCAGGCTGATGACGACGATTTTATCGTGGTAGGAAGCATCAAGGAATTAGAAAAACTATCTGGACAGAAAGTAACTAACATGCATATTCCTGATATCGACAAAATTACTATCAAGAAAGATGGAAAGACGTACGTCAGGATTCCTGATGTCTTAGATGTCTGGATCGATGCCGGTACGGTTTCTTGGAATTGCTTGAACTATCCGCAAGATGAAAAACTCTTTGCACAACTTTTCCCTCCCGATTTTATCTTAGAAGGGAAGGATCAGATCCGCGGCTGGTTTAATTTGCTGATGGTCGCTTCCTTTTTAGCTTTTAACAAGCCGGCTTTCAAAAATGTGTACATGAATGGCTTTGTTACTGATGTTAACGGGGTCAAGATGTCTAAATCTCTGGGCAATATTATTTCACCTTACGAATTGATCGACAAGCATGGCGCAGATACGTTACGATATTATATGTCTCAGACCAATGCTGGTGAAGATATCAATTTCAGCTGGGAAGAATGCAAGGCCAAGATGCGGAATCTGCTGGTGCTCTGGAACACTCATAAGTTTTTGATCACCTTGGCTGCAGAAACAAAGGCTAATCCTTTTGCGCTTAAGGCTTCAGTGGTGGAAAAGAATTTTGCGCTGGAAGAGAAATATATCTTTTCTCGCTTGCACTCAGTAATCCAAGAAGTTACCAAGCTGATGGAACAATACCGCTTGGACGAAGTAATCACTCCTTTGGAAGAATTATTTTTAGAGCTCTCCAGAACATATATCCAGATGGTTCGTGAGAAAAGTTCTTCTGGAACCGAAGAAGAGAAGGAAGCATGTGTCTATACTATCGGCCAGGTGTTGTTAGAATCGATAAAGATGTTTAGTATAGTTGCACCATTTATCTGCGAAGCAATGTATCTCAATCTTAAAGAAGAATTTGGCCTGGACGAAGAAAGTGTCATGCATTATTCCTGGCCGAAAGCAGATACCAAGAAAGTAAATAAAAAATTAGAGGAGCAAGTTTCTTTGATGCAAGGTATCATCCAAGCCGGATTACATGCTCGTGAGAAAGCTAAGTTAGGGGTACGCTGGCCCGTCAAAGAAGTGCAAGTTATCAGTGAAAATCCAGCCGTGAAAGGGGTTGTCTCTAAGTTACAAGATGTTTTATGTTCGCAGTTGAACGCTAAAGAAGTAATAGCTGGTTCACAGAATGTGGAAATGCAGGTAAAAGAGAAACCTGATTATGCCAAGATAGGTCCTACTTATGGAAAATTATCTCCACAGATTATCGCGAAGTTAGCATTAGATAGTCCCAAAAGTATCGTCAATCACTTGCAGAAAGATGGAAAGTATGCCTTTACCGTCGATGGTCAAGCAGTAGAGATTACTAAAGATATGCTGATCTTAGAGCGGGAAGCACCGCACAATTACCAATTGTCAGAATTTAAAGATGTGGTTGTGCTCGTAAATACTGAGCGTACCGAAGAATTGGAAGCCGAAGGATTTGCCCGGGAAGTGGCTCGAAATATTCAAGAAGCACGGAAACAAGCAGGAATGCAGAAAACCGATAAGGTAACTTTGTACTTAAAGACAAGTGTGGGAATGAAAAAGATGCTTACGCCGTTGAAAAATGAGATGCAGCTCAAGATAGGAGCTCATGTTTTTGATATTGTTGTTGAGGAACCTAAGCGCAAGTACAAGCATACGGGAACTTTCAAAGTGAAGGATGAAGAATTTAGTGTGTATTTTGAGATCTCTACCGGGAAGTATTTTGTGTAGGACTTTTGTGCTTTAATCTTCTCTCAGAGAAACGTTTATATATCTTCCAAGACTCTTTCTGACTATGGTAAAAGTTCCCCTGCCGCAAATTACGCTTCGCTACAATGGCGTATTTGATTTTGATTCCTTGTACGCTGAGGTGCACGAATGGGCGAAACGGAACGGCTACATGTGGCATGAATCTTCTTTTAAGCATAAAGTTCCTGGTGCAGAAGGTGCAGAACAGGAAATAGCCTGGCTGCTTAATAACAACGTAACGGAATTCATCAAGTATGATATTATGTTTACCATCCATATGTGGGAAGTAAAGGATGTAGCAGTGGAAGGAAGAAAGAAACCACTGATGAGAGCAAGATTGTATATTATCATCAACAGTTCTATCGAACACGATTGGCAGAAGAAATTTGGCGGCAGCAAGTTCGCTCAGTTACTAGGAAAATGGTATTACAAACTGCCACACATGAACCCTATTGAGACGGTCTATTTTGATCAGCTTTACTACAGGGTTTGGAACCTGCATGCGCAGATGAAAAAATACTTTGATATGCAAGCTAAGAAGTTCCCGTACAAGGATTATCTTGCGGAAGGAGATTAAATATTAAGCCGACGGCGTCGTCTAGGCCAAGATTTTTTTGCGAGGAACTTCCCTTGCTTGGCAAGTAATTATTGACTGATTTTCTTCAAAGAACACTTCGAATATTCTGCAAAAACAAACCGTAAAAAATCAGCCGAGCAAAAGGCCAAGACGACGTTGGCTTTCATCTAATCAATTCCTTAAAATTTTTAAATTAGAATTTTATTTTAACATACAATGCAACTAAAAACACAAACTATCTCTGCCTCTGGAGTAAAAATTACTCTAGAAGAAAATGGCCAGCAGATCGCTCGTGGATTTCTCTATCTTTTGACTAATGAGCTGCATAATGAACCATTCGGCTTGATGGAAGATGTTTTTGTGGAAGAAATGTTTAGAGGAAAAGGTTATGGAGAAAAGATAACTTCTGCTATCATTGAAGAAGCCAAGAAACGCGGCTGTTACAAATTGATCTGCACTAGTCGATTTAGTAATGAACGTGCTCATCATTTGTATGAGAAACTTGGATTCAAGAAGCATGGGAATGAGTTTAGGATGAATTTCTAAAAAATATGCACCGGCCGGGATTCGAACCCGGACAACCGGCTCTCTCCGCGAGGAGAGCCCAGAAATCTCTGGATTTCTCGCGTGGAAGGCCGGGATACTTTGCGGCATGTTAAGAAACCTTAACGCGTAGCCGTTATACTACCGGTGCATATGATCTACTTTTGTGATTTTATTTATTAAGGTTTTGGTATTAGAAATTATAATTTCTTACTGCACGCCATCACGGCGGCAAGACGGACTAAAGTCCTACACGACAGCCCGGAGGGCGCTTCCCCAGTCGTGTCTTGCGCCATGACGTGCGCAAACCGGGGGAGGTCCCATCCGGGGTGGTTTGTAGCTTTGGAACAAAGCGTCGCACCGTCAATGGCGCCTTGTTTTTCTACAGTTTACCACTAATATTTTTATCTTTACCGAGAGTACAACAAAATCTTTTTAAATCAACTCTCTTTCTAGAATTTCATGGCAGAACTAAGCGGGCAGCAATGCGCCTTTTGCGGGGAAAACAAATTAACTCTCCGAGAGGAAGAAGTAGAGATACCGTTCTTTGGCCGAGTATTTATCCTTTCTATGGAATGTACTGGCTGCGGGTATCGCAAAGCTGATGTTGAACCGGCAGAACAAAAAGAACCATGCAAATATACTTTAGATGTTACTTCCGATGCCGACCTCAACATCAAAATCATCAAATCTGCGGAAGCTACCGTCAAAATTCCTCGAGTCATAACTATCGAATCCGGTCCTGCTTCGGAAGGCTATATCACTAACGTCGAAGGATTGTTGGAAAAAGTCAAAGGCATGATCCAGTCTGCGGCTGACGCCGAAGAAGACGACCCGGCTGCCAAGACCAAAGCTAAAAACCTAATTAAGAAGCTAAACAAAGTTCTGGTGGGACGAGAACCATTAAGAATCATCATCGAAGATCCTTCTGGACATAGCGCGATAATTTCAGACAAAGCGCAAAAAAATAAACTGTGATTCTCTTGCGCAAAACTATTTTCTCTCTTGCCGCTCTTGTTGGATTATCTTCCTGTACTGAAGAACAAGAATATGATTCTTGTATGGATGAGGTTTCTGTTCAAACCGCTACGCCCAAGGAAGCGTTGGCTGGTTTGACCTGCGAAGATTTGCTGCAGAAACTGTACTTGCCACTTCCTCACGATTACCTAACCTTAAAAGATAAAAATGCTGTTTTTTTTACTCATTGTTCTTTAAACTACAACGGAACGTTTCATCTTCAGCAAAATCAGTATTGTTACGAAAAGATCAATGATTTCTTAGGCATACAGCCAATCACCAAATGCCTTATGGAAGCAATGGACTTTGAAAATGGCTTAGTTGAACTTAAATCGATGTACGTTCCGAGAGGAGCGGCAGGATGTTTTATGATCAGCTCTGGGTGGTTAGGCGAGAAGAAAGAATGTCAAGAAACAGATGATTCACTTATAGAAGTGGACGGCTGTGCTCCTCATGAACCTACTCATATTTTTGTGGCGGGAACCGTCTTGCACAGGGATCCTCCTTGGTTGAATGAAGGGTTGGCAGATTATGTCATGATCAAATTACGTCCGAACGACATGACTTTGGAATGTTTACCTGGCAGTTTTAAGTACGTCTTTAAAGATTCTTATACGGGCGAACTCAAAAAAGTAACAGAAGGAGATTATATTTCCTTGGACGAGGATCGAGAAGATTATGATAAAGAAACACAGCATCGAGCATATCTCACTGGTGCTTGTCTATGGCAGCATATCGACTCAGTACATGGCCACGAAACCTTTAAAGCGATCATGCAAGACGTGAATGCCAGCCGATTTCGTTATACGTCTTTTGTGAACGATATTTTACTGTCTCACATAGGTGAATCAGGTATCGATGATTTAAAGAATAAGTTCGGTGAAGATTCGGTAGAAGTGTTTGAATGATTTATTTTTTCTCCTTCTCAGCGTCATTCTCCTCTTTCGCTTTCTTGAAGGCCTGAGGGAGATCGATCATATACTTTCCTTCTTCTAACTTGATGATCAATGGATCTTTCTTAAACAAGTGTACTAAATCAATTTCAAACTTCCCGGGTTTTACTACCCTGATAGATTCCAGATCAAGGACTACTGGAGCATCGTCCTGCTCGTGTCGTATCTCCAGAACTTCTGCCACATCTTTTTCGATATTGATCTTATCCTCTTCGGTTAAATTAGTCAGCAATTCTTTACCGTACTCGATATCTTTCTTTTTGATATAAAAGAACAAGCGTGCGCCACAGCTGCACCCTTTCAAAATCTCTGCAGCTCCATCGGGATAAAAAGTATTACAACGGACGCATTGGTGTGGCATAACCAAGAAATGGATTTTACTATTTTTATAGGTTTCTATTGAACACTATATACTTTTTATAAGGATAGATTTTACTTTTTTCTGAGGTTTAACTCTGATCCAGAGCAGATGTTCATAAATTCCTGACCACATGAATCCTACTCCAAGAGCGAAGAGCAACTCTTCCAAAGGAATGCCAAAAATTACTATACCGGAGAGCGCTGCAAGGTTCCAGGTTTCTCTTACAAAGTTGGGGTAGACCGAAACAATTACTAAAAAGAAGCAAAAATAGAAACAAAAAAATATCAATCCTCCTAAAACTATTTTTTTCCATAAGTCAGGTCTGCAGAGGATTGTGCCAAGACCACCTATCATTAAACTGATGATGGTGGGATAAATAGGATTTAGAGAGGAAAATAAACTAATAATTATGAAAATAACCACTGGGAGGAGTAAAAGGAGGCGATGCAATCGTATCTTTTCCCTGGAAATGCGCTTTTTAGGAATCTGAAGGTGTTTGATTTTTGTAACGGCTTCGTAGAAAATAACGGCGAGGCCCCCTAAGGCAAAAGCAAATATAAAGCTTTCAAGATCAAACCCCGTCCGTGCTGCAAGATTGAAAAGCGATTTTGGCAGCCAATACTCAGGCACAAACAACGGTTCGGTAAAACCAAGAAGCATGGTGAACAAACTGGTTTTTAGCATTTCTTCTCTTAGCGATTTATGTGAGATAAAGATTATAGACCAAACTAAGAGCAACAGTAAAGAAGAGTACAGCCACAGATACATACTTTTTGGGTAAGGGAAAAAGATATTTAAACGTACCGCTTCGGATTAGACAATTAAAAAAAGAGCATTATTTATCTCTTGCGCATCTTAGCTTTACTTTCTCGGGTAAACAACTCAATCTTGTCAGGATTATTCTCAATTTTTTTAACAACTGAAGCAGGCCCTACAATGGTAAGCCCTTGCCTATCTCCTAGCAGGGTGCTGGCCATCATTCCTTTCAATTTCTGTAAAGCATCCTGCTTATCCTTATCGGGATAAATGACGCTTAACTCAATTCCTTTAAATTTCGGAGAGATTTCTTCCATAGTGATCTCGATAAGGTCTGCTTCTTCCTGTTTCCGAAGCCGCCCTTCCATGATCACTATTTTATCTTCCTTGACTATCTTCAGAAGTTTATTTACCCTTTTAGCAGAAGAAAGACCTTCTATCTCATAATACGGAACAAACTTAAATGTAACCATTTCTCTATTTTTACCTCTTTTTATCCTATTGGAACCTCTATTTCCAACAATAGGAAAACTTTTGGTCTTTTTAACATTTACTATTTTTATAAGCCAGCCAAACCTTTTTTAGTTTGCTAAAGTAAACAACTGCTCATAAAAATCTTCAATGTTTTTGCCATACTTTGCCGAGATTCCTACTACTTTGTACTGTGGGAAGGCTGCTTTCACTGCATCTATGCTTGCCTTCTTTAAATCAACCTTGTTAGCTGCGATAAGGACAGGAATGTTCCGTGCTTGCAGGTTTCCTATAATTGTAATGTTAACTTGAGAATAAGGATCTTTAGTGGCATCAAGCACTACTACTACAGAATCCATATCATCCAACCATTTTATAGAATCTATTACTCCTTTGGTTGCTTCCTTCGCTCTTTTTTTTGCTTCAGTTTTCTTTAGGCCCTTTCGGATAAATTCTTCGTAATCGATTTTAGTGGAAATGCCTGGAGTATCGACCAACGAGAAGGTTAATTCCTTCCCTTTCTTATTTTTGATGTTCACTTGCTCTTTGATCTTGATCTCTCTGGTCTCGTGGGCAATATGAGAGACTGTAGACATCTCTTCTCCTAGCCAGTCTTGGCAGATTTTATTAGCTAAGGTAGATTTACCACCATTAGGGGGACCATATAATCCTAATTTAATATGGCTCTTCTTGCTAAACGGATTTACCGATAACTTCTTGAAAAGATTCTTTAAAAACGCGGTCACCATTCTTTTTTTCACTACCCCTGTTGCTTCACAATTTTGTTTAGATTATTAAAGTTTTTGGTATTTCAGTAGTGTACTTTGTCTTTCATAATACATATAAATTAATATTTGAAATTAAAGAAGTATGGCACCGGAAGATACAAAATCAAGAAAGATAAAAGCTGCAACTGTCCTAGGTGTAGTAGCCATCTTTGGCGGAGCATTCTATGTAGCGATAGATGATACCAGAAATCGTGCTAAAACGGCTCAGGTTCAAACTGCTCCTCTATCTAGTTCAAGTTCTTTGAACGATAAAATAGAAGATGTACCGGTATCTCAAGATCAACCAAACGCGAATCCAGCATATGATCAGTCCAAGAGAAAGACTATGGTCTGTAGTAGTGATATTAATGGCTGGGAAGTTATATATTCTTCAGGATCAGATAATAATTGCGAACTTTACTTAAAGGAATCCAACACGGTGGTGTATGATGAGGGCTGTAATCACCTCACTGATAGAATTAAAACTGCGGATGGCCAGATTTATACAAGATTAGATTTGCTCAGGATTGCTCGGGCTGATGATTTTGATAATCTCCTAGTACAAGCCAGTTGTTCCCTTCCTGAAAATAAAGAAAGTCAGGAGACCCTTGATAAGATTTTAAAACCTTACCAAAAATAGTTTTCTTATTTCTCACAGAATAATTTATAAGCCTAAATTCTCTCCTCCCAAGAATGGTAGAACGCTATCTGGTGGTGGATCGGCTGAAGCTTACCCACGAAGGCTTATTCAATTTGGATGAGCTGCACAACCTCATTTCTTCTTTTTTTTACGAAAAGGGGTACGATTGGTATGAAAGGATGAACCAAGTGATCGTAACTCCTACTGGAAAACAGGTCCGCATCATCTTAGAACCATGGAAAAACATCAGCGATTATTACAAACTGATTGTCTCGATCAAAATGAACATCATAGACTTAAAGGATGTTGACGTGCAGGCAGAGAAGACCGTGGTCAGGACCGGCCAGGGAATTTTGCATATGATCATTGATGGATATGTTATCAGCGATAGAAAGAATAAATGGAGCCAGAAGCCATTGTATTGGTTCATGAGCATTCTTTTTGAAAAATATTTCTTTAAAGAACATTATGGAAAAGCGGAACGTTGGCTAAAGAGTGATGTGGAAGATCTTCACAGCAAAATAAAAACCTATCTCAACTCTCTCACTCATGCGTACGGTAGATAACAATGGTAGAAAAAAATCTGCTCATCAATAATAAGAAAATCAGTTATCACGGCATTTTTAGGACCAGTGAGCTGCTTTCTCTACTCAGGCGTACTTTGGAGGAGAAAGGGTATAGCTACATCGAAAAAAAACATGAGGAGCTCGTCACTGCCGAAGGCCGGCTGTTGCAATTAGAACTACGTCCGGTTAAGCAGGTTTCTCCTTATATGCAGTTTATGGTTAAAGTTCGGATCACCTTAGACAATATTACTGAAACCATGAAAGAAGTTTCTGGAGTTAAACAGAAATATCAACAGGGTGATGTAGTAATCGCTTTTGATGCCTGGTCGATAACCAATCACGAAGGACGCTGGGGTCTAAAACCTTTTTCCTATTTTATGAAAAGTTTTATCCACAAATATGTGTATAAATTCAAGGTTGAAGAAGATCTTCTCCGCCAGTTAGTGAGCGATACTGCATTTGTGTATGCTAAAATCAGAGAGTTGCTTCAGTCTTACCAAGGTAAGAAGATCTCGCCTATGAAAGAAGAAGAGATCATGAAGAAAGTGGAAGAAGAAGTTATGAAGAAACCCCAGACGATTTAATTTATTTTTTTTAAATTTCAATTCAATACTTTCGCTCTTAAATCAAACGTTTCCGCTTTCACAATCTGCACCTGCAATCTATCTCCTAATTTGAAATCGCCTTCTACAATGATCTGTTTGTAAGAACCATTCCGGCCGATCCACTGCTTTCCTTCTTTCCCTTTCTCATCAATGATAATCTCGCCTTTCCAGTCCAGCCAACGTTCATTCTGCAGCTTGGAAACGTTATGGAAAATGTCGGTTAACACTCTCGATCTATGCTTCACTACTTCTCCTGGCAATTCAGGGAGATCTGCTGCAGGGGTGTCCGGACGAGGCCAGAAGCGGGAGATGTTAATAGAATCAGGCGTCGTTTTGCGCACCACTTCCAAAGTTCCCCAGTAGTGATCTTCTGTTTCAGTTGGATATCCGACGATGATGTCAGTCATGATATTAATCTCCGGGATTTCTCTCTTAAATAGATTAATGGTCTGTACATATTCCTCCACCGTATACCGCCTGCGCATCGCTTTCAAGGTTTCATCATGTCCAGCTTGCAAAGGTAGATGTAAGAATTTGAAAATCTTTGGATGTTTGTAGATCTCCACCAGCCTAGTTCCAATTTTTGGCATATGATCTGGATTTCCCATGCCTATTCTAATTTTGAAATCTCCAGGAATTTTCACCAGCTCTTCAAGTAGGGTTGGCAGATCAGTTCCAATATCAAAGCCGTAACAAAATGTATCTTGCGAAGTAAGCCAGATTTCTTTTACCCCTTCTTTCACTGCTTTGGTTGCTACATCTACAATATCGGCGATGGGATAAGAAACTAAATTGCCTCTCGCTTTTTTAGTCTTGCAGAACGTACATGCCCCTAAACATCCCCGATTGATAGGTAATATTTCCACAATCGGATTTTTTCGTACTCGGGGTAGATTCAAAGGAGGCATCTCATCGTTATTCAGCAATTGCAGGACATTATCATGCAATGCTTCTTCCACTACTTGCACAATATTATGGATCTGTTTGGTTCCTACTAAAGAATAATCTTTGAGTTTTTGTTTGTCTGCTTGAGGAATACATCCAGAAATAACCACGATCTTGTAAGGATGCTCTTTTTTGAACTGATCTAATTGGGTGAAGAATGAATTTTCGCTGGGAGTTTTGACTGTGCAAGTATTAAATACTACCACGTCTGCAGCTTCAATGGTTTCCACTAGTTCAAATTTAGCTTGCTTCAAAAGCCCAGCCATCTGCTCCGAATCAGCCAGATTAGCCGAACAACCTGATGTCTGGATATTGAAAGTAGTCATAGGTTGTTTTTAGCTTCTTATTTTAAAAAACTTATCAAAAATCAGCATATGCTTACGGTTTATTCAGAATATCTTCAATTCTTTTGTAATCAGTGGTAGAATTTGGAAATCTTTTTTTCATCTCTTCCTCTGTAACGTATGTAATGCTTCTATCTGTTCCATTCAACACCCATGTTCCATAAAGCGGAATCTTATATCCTCCCTCTAATTTGATGTAAGCGTCTGGAATGCCATCATAGTTGAAATCTTTATCTGGCAGGAGGATTAATTCTTGCGGCGTCTTTTGATATAATGGTTTTGTTTCAGAAAGAATTTGCAGATAAGATCCAACAAGAAATCCTGCAGTAGCGGCCACGCCCAAGACACCTATCTTATTCCAGGGCACTCGACGCAGGTAGGGTATCGTACATACCCTGCTTATCCGGTCTGGAATCGTATCTTCTTTTTGAGTCTCTTTCTGAGACGTATTTTTCTTTTCTTCTTTCTCCAGACTGGCAATAATTTTTTTCTTTTCCTGTTCTTTTTGCTTTTTTAGTGCAGATCTTCCGTGGTACGTTGGATCGTTATCAACAATTAAATGAAGATGTCTCTTTCTCTCTGGCAATGTCTCTTCAGGATCATGCTCCATGGTAGGTCAACCTTTATTTAAGATGCTAATTAAATCTTATGTATATCTTCTATATTTATTTTAGAACCCTAAACGCTTTAAGATGACCTCAGCATCAAATTCTTCTAAATCTTCATACTTCTGACCCATACCTAAAAATAATATAGGTTTCTTAATGGTATAAGAGATGGATAATGGTGCTCCTCCTTTTTCATCCACATCGGCCTTAGTTAAGATTGCACCATCCATCTCTACCAGATCGTTGAATTGTTTTGCTTGTTCGATACAATCA
>CAYJQD010000021.1:0-17358 GCA_964372235.1 uncultured Methanosarcinales archaeon | reverse complement strand
TTCATCGGTTTCAGGATAAAATTATCAGTCTTCCCTTTCACCTTGAACAGTTCATCGCCGAACTTATCCCAGTGTCCGGAAGTCTTGTACAACTGTTCTTTGGCAATATGAGGAGTCCAGACCTTCTGGTAACCTTTATCCTTATGCAGCGACCATAAATACGAAACAATCTCTTCTCTAATAATCATCCCTTTCGGAGCTAAAAGAGGCAATCCCGGACCCACTAATTCAGACGTCACAAACAATCCCATCTCTTTGCCGATCTTGAGATGCGATCTATTTTCTGCTTCTTCCTTCTTCTTCATAAACTCTGTTAACTTCCCAGCATCACTAAACCCGACTACATAGATTCTGGTCAATTGGGTATTATTAGCATTATTCTTCCAATAAACTTTAGAATGATTCAACACTTTCAGTGCTTTGACTTTCTCCAAGCCAACAAAAGGATCCTTAAATAAAGGTACAACCTTCATCCCGTCCACAACGTAAGCAGTAGCACTTTTACCGAGATCTTCAACCATGCTTTTCTGCAAAGCATTGGTAATATGTTGTACTGGCAGTTTCTCTACAGGAAAATGCTTACTTAATTCTGAACAAGCCTGCGTTTCAATAATAACAGTATCATCCATTTCCGCATTAGCAATATCCACATAAGCCTGATTATGATAAAAACCAATTCCCATTACTTCTGCTTTGGGATGCAGATTCTTCATCGCTTTTCCCACTAATAACGCCGAAGTCAACAACAGCTTTTCATCATTGCTTAACTTTCTTTCAGAAAAGACAAATGCTTCATCCTTGCCTTCTTTTTTCAATGACAAAGTCTCTTCCGGACCAAATTGTCTGCTCAGTTCTGATAATGGATGGCCTTTACAGGAAATATTGAAACTCTTATACCAGCCGAAAGGAGCCCTAAACACCGTAAACTTCTCCGCGCGTACTTTCTGTTCAGCTTGTTTCAGAAAATCTTCCGCCACTTTGGGATCAGATAGAGTTGAACTCAAATGGGCATACGGATACAACACTAAAGTCTTAGCATTGACCTGTTGCGCAATGTTCTTAACTTCCTGCAGATACTTTTGCATCACCAAAGAAAGATTCTCCTCATCTTTCTTTTCAACTGCAGAAAAGACCACTAAACATTCTTCCACTCGAACTTTCTTACCTTTTTCTACACCTTCCTCAGCCGCAGAAAACGCTTTCTTTTTAGCTTCAAATTCGATGAAATCAGCATGGATGCATAGTATTTTCATAGAGAACGGAGAAGTATGTACTTATTTAAAAAATAATCGGAGATGAAACAGCTAAAGAATTTCAATCAAAAAATATATAAATAATCAAGTTTTCTCTAATATATTCAACTGATTAAGGGGTGACCTGTTGATTGTGAGAAAACCTTTTGGTTAGGCTCGCTTTAGGCTGGTTGTATGCGCAAGCTTCCCCCTTACTTCAGTAACTCCTTTATTTTTTTAGCTGGAATCAATACTTCTAAGGATATCTCTTTTTCGGTTACAACATGATTTGGCTTAAGTTTGCCACGAAAAGTTTGATATGCAATTATATGGGCAGGATCTTTTTTACCGATTAAAGTAAATTTTATCTGTTCTGATTGTAGACCAAGAAAACTCATTAAATGTTGTTTTATATCTTTCCCATGTCCAGGATATTCATCATCAATGCTAACTACCGAATCTTCGTTTGCTTTATCCTTTAGCAACAAGAATAGACCATAAGAAAATAATCTTAGCACCAATACGTTTTTATGTTTCTTTTGACATTGAGTAAGTATATTTTGTTTTATCTTTTTAGAAATCTTAATAGAATATTGGATATCATGAGAAGAAAATGCAAGGATTGTATCAACACTAGTGTCTTCAACCTTACCTGATTGGTCTATCGTGAAATGACGCATTTAATATTGGCGGAGGCATCTGGTTTAAAAATATATATTATCTGTAAAACATATTTCTAACCAACTTCCACTTTCTTCTCCACAAATAAATCATCTTTAATAAAAAAAGTAGAGATAAACCCAAACGAATACTCAATAAAGAATCCTAAGACATAACGAGTTCCGGTTATCACTGGACTTACCCCGATCGCGCTAAATACATATACTCCGATCGCCTGCTTGATACCTAAACCATTCACCGTAAGAGGGATAGAATTACTCAGTGTTTCCAAACCGCTCACCAGAATAAGAGTTATCAATGGTATATCCGTCTCCAGCGCTAAAAATATCGCCTTCGCAGACAACGCCAACACCACCATCCTCACAAAAGTAAAAGTCATGTTCAGCAGAACCATTCCCTTGTGTTCCTGCTCATAGGCAAAAAGAGTTTTGCTAAAACCTGCGAAATGCCGCGAATATTTCCGCAAGATCCATTTCTTGATGAATTCCCGGGAAGTTGAACTTAACAACAACACAAAGAGCATCATCATCAGAAAGATATACAACACGAACGCGGTGATATGCTGCCCTTTCATAAATATAGACACAGCGATCATCCCTAACACCATCGAGATAGTGACCGTGATCAGCTTATCTGTCACCACTGCGGCAAATCCGCGGCCTAAATTGATATTCTCTCCTTTCAGATAATGCGATAAAGAAAACTCGCCTAACCGTCCCGGAAAAATCAAGGAAGTTACCCGGCTGGCGAAAAAATATTGTACGAAACGTTTAGGATGGATCTGCTGCAAGGGATAAAATAGTACATAAAGATTCATCACCGCGATAAACACCGCCAGCACAAAGAAAAGATACGCCAATACAAAATATTTTAGCTGCGTGGCGGTCAACAATAACCAGATCTGCTTGATGCCGATGGTCCAGAACAGGATCACTAACAGCAACGGACCGAGAACATACTTGATCACCCGGGGCCAGAACTTCAAACCATACGAAATATACTTCTCCATCACAACTCACACTTTTCAACGATCACTGCCTCATTACCTAGATATAGTAAGGCATAGGTTTTATCACCAGTCAATTTTACTTCAAACTTTTTTCTGATCTTCCAATACTCAGAAGGATCGACCGGCATGCGTAAGATCACTTTTCCTGCATCATGCTTCTGCAAAGCTGCAATAATCTCATGCTCTTCCTGAGCGCACATATCTACCACTTTAAAAGTGTTTTTGAAAAAAGGGCTCTTCACTTTCTTATCACTGGTAAAAAATGCTGCCTTGGCTTCTTCGTACAATGCTAAGCCAGTTTTTTCAGATAGCTCTGCCAACAATCCTGCCTTCACTACTGCAGGATCTGCTTCATACAAATATTCGCCGATCATCTCTGTTTCCTTCAGCGTTGCTTCTTCAGCAGAACAGAGCTTTTCCTTGCTAGGTAAGACTACTGCGCTTCGCCCGCATTTCTTCAACTCACCAAAGTACAAAGTCAATCTATTCAACGCGCCATCAATGGAGAGGTATTCCCGTTCGCAGTCAAAGGGAATCTCTGTAATCTGGGGAGGGAATTCGATCGCGATATTCTCGGTCAGCGCACCATATTTCCGTAGCAGTTCGGGAATGCTGGGCTTTATGGTAGCAACATTCCGTTTTCGTTCTTCCGGCGAGCGTTCCGGATCACAGAAAACGATATCCACATCTTTCAGCTGTTTCAACACTTTCTCAGAAAGCGCGTCCCCATAGATAAATTCGATATTCTTCCAGCCGAGAATCTCTGCGTTCTTCTTGGCTAATTTGATTTTTTCTGCATCAATTTCAATGGCATAGACTTTCTTACAGGTTTTCGCAAACGCAAAGCTCTGAAAGCCTATGCCGCAGCCGATGTCTACGATGGTTTTACATTTCAACCGTTGCGCTCGATATTCTGCTGCCAGCTCATGGGTAGCCCAGCGCAGATCCTCAGCGCGGTAATGTAATTTTTCTGCTAGGGAATGTTTCGAGAGTGCTTTCTTGGTAGCCATGAAAGAAAGAGTATTGGAATGTTTTTAAGAGTTTCTGAGAAACCAACATTTAAATAGGCAAACTAACAACCACTCCGCCAAATAGTTTTGGAGGTTAATACATGAAATTAGCAACAAAGTATAAAGATGAGCTCTACACCGTGTTCCGGGCGGGCGTAGGATTATTATTTCTGATGTTTGGAGTGCAGAAAATATTTGGCTTATGGGGCATGCCCGGCGGAGCGGTAGCCTTTGGAACTTTAGTATGGTTTGCCGGTGCCGCAGAATTATTGATCGGGCTAGCAGTAACCTTTGGCGTCCTAACCAGGTTAGCATCACTTTTCGGCGTGATCGAGATGGCGGTTGCTTATGTCTTAGGACACGCCATGGTCGCTGGCTGGAACCCAGCAGTTAACATGGGAACTCCTGCCTTGTTGTTCTTGCTAGCGTTCTTGGTAACCTTGGCGAACGGCGCGGGAAAAGCCAGCTTGGAACGGAAAGTTCTGGGAAAAGAGATGTTTTAGTTTCTTTTTTATTTTTTATTTATTCTCCGTAAGCCTCCAAAAACTTCTTAAACCCATACTTCTTCTCCAAGCTATATGTCCAGGAAAGAGAAAATACTTGTTTTTAGCGCACATTCTGATGATTTTGTCATAGGCGCAGGAGGCACTATCGCAAAATATACCCAGCAACGAAACAAAGTGCTGGCCATCGTTTTTTCATACGGAGAATTATCCCATCCTTGGCTAAAACAGAAGATCGTCAAGAAGATGCGCTACAAAGAAACTATCGATGCTGCTAAGTTGTTGAGATGCAAAAGCCTTTTCTTCGATCTGAGAGAAGGAAAATTTCTGGAAGGATACAGGAGCAGTAATCTTAAAGAAGGTCTTCTTCAACTGGTAGCAAAAGAGAAACCGACCAAGATATTCACGCACAGCCATGAAGATCCTCATCCTGACCATCGAGCGGTGCATGAAATTACTTTAGAAGTGTTTAACGAATTACAATTACCAGAGAAACCAGAACTGTACATGTACTCTATCTGGAACCCCGTCTCCTTTAAGACTCACTATCCTTCATTATATGTCGATGTCAGCAAGACCTTCTCCGTAAAATTGAAAGCCCTTTGGAAATTCAAGAGCCAGAAAGTTCATGTGCTATATCCGTTCTTCTTACTTATGTACAAAGCTTTTAAAGATGGCATTAAGATGCGCACCAGGTTCGGAGAACATTTTTTTAGGATAAAATGAATAATCAGAAACCAAAACTACTCCTCGTAGCTGACACCTATTACCCAAAAGTAGATGGGACTCTAAAGTTTATTGAAGAATTCTTGAAGCGTTCCCAAGATGCTTTTGACATTTCCCTCCTTGTTCCTGATTACGGAACACATAAAGGAAAAAAAGTTACCTATCTCAAAGTTTCTAAGATCTGGAAAGTGTCAGGATACGCTAATTTTGATTTCTGCTTCTCTAATTTTAAAAAGATGAAAGAGGCAATCAAAGAAGCAGATCTAGTCTTTATCCAAGGTCCTGCTCTGATCAGCTACTTAGCCATTCATTATGCCCGAAGATACAACAAAAAAATTTTTTTCTACACCCACACCCTGACCTGGGAATTGTTTGAAAAATTTTCTCCTTGGTTGATCAAGAAACCTATTTCCTACCTTATCAAAAAATGGTCCATTGCCATGTACAATCATTGTGATGAAATCCTGGTACCATACCATGAGCTGAAAGAACATTTACAGGAGCAGGGAGTACGCACCGAGATTACCACTGCCCGATTAGGTGTGGATATTGACATTTTTAATCCTCCTACTGACAAACGGGCGAGCAAAGAAAAGATCCACATCAATCCAGACAAGAAAGTTATCGGCTATGTAGGAAGGATCTCCAAAGAAAAAAACACTCACCTTTTGTTGGAAGCATTCCAGAAGATAGAAGACCAAGAAAATATTTTCTTGCTCATGGTCGGCGATGGTCCAGAAAAACAGACCAAAGACTTCAAAGAGATAAAAAACTGTAAAATTACCGGCTTCGTCTACAACGTACAGGATTACTTGAAAGCCATGGATGTGTTCGTCATGCCCAGTCTAACGGAAACCACTTCCTTAGCAACGTTAGAAGCTATGTCTACTGGCATCCCAGTCATCGCCACCCGAGTAGGATTCATCAAAAGTTACATCATTAAAAATCACAATGGATTATTTTTCCCCAGGAATAGCCCCGGCATGCTAGCCGTGAAAATTTCTAAATTGATCAAGGATCGGGAATACCGCGAACGTTTAGGACAAAACGCAAGAAAAACTGTCGCCTATGGATTTTCCTGGGAGCGATCCATTAACCGGAT
This sequence comes from uncultured Methanosarcinales archaeon, assembly GCA_964372235.1. Taxonomy (GTDB): domain Archaea; phylum Nanobdellota; class Nanobdellia; order Woesearchaeales; family GW2011-AR9; genus JACPIL01. Next base: position 11,095 of record CAYJQD010000021.1, on the reverse strand, counting down.
TAAACGGATTTTGTTGAAGCAGTATTATAACTGAGAATCTTCCAACTCTTTCTCCAGCCTGTTCACTTCTTTAGATAATTTTCTGCCCTGCTCAAAACAACGGGAAGCAAGTGTTCCAGAACCAATAGTTAATGTGCAATAAACAAAAATAGGAAGTGCTCTCTCACTTTGCATCCGTTGATACACATTATAGCCGCAAACGAGCGCTGCTAAGGAAAACATTGCGGCAGAAACATATTCTTCAAATCGCACTCTTCTATAGTCAGTCAAAGTATCATTATGCTGCATACATTTCATTCTAAAAGAGGGACTTTAAAATATTTTCTGCACAAAAGAATGCATATACTCATATACCACATTAGCAAAATCTTTAAAAACAACCCAGAAAAAATCTTCTCAATGGAAAACTATGCATTCGACGAAGACGAGAACAGCACCGAAAAACTTCTCGAAGAAGGTCTTGAGACATCTGAAGAAGGCTTTCTGAAAGGATATTCAGATGAAGAAGAAGTTGGTGAATGTGCTGAATGCGGCTCCGCGGTGAACGAAGAGAATAGAGTTGAAAAAGAGGTAGATGGAGAAACATTAACCTTCTGCTCATCATCATGCGCAGAAGAATTTGAGGAAAATTTGTAATTTACTTTTGCAAAGCTTTCTCAATTTTCCCCATGGTCCAGGTGTTTAGTAGATGTTTTTGTTCTACCCATCCCCGTCTAGCCATGTTTACTGCTAACGGGTAAAACGCAAGATGGGAAACATCATGAGCATCGGTGCTTAGTGCGAACTTGCATCCGGCATCCAATCCTGCTTTGACCAACTCGCCGGGAAGATCCATCCTTTTAGGGGATCCATTGATCTCCATAAAGACGCTACGCTCTTTAGCAGTGTCAAACACCTTATCTAAATTCAAGGCTATAGGCTCCCGCTCTTGCAGCCTCCGATCCAGCGGATGTCCTAAAATATTGATAGGATAATTGTTCAATGCATCGCACACTCGTTTAGTCATTTCTTCTTCTTTCAGGTTGATAGCGACATGCACCGAGGCGATGACTACATCCAATTCTCGTAATTTAGAGGCAGGTAATGGCAAACTTCCATCTTTCAAAATATCGATCTCTACCCCAGAGAAAATTCGAATACCTACCTTCTTGCGTACTTTCTCAATCTCTCGCAAATAACTTCCCAATCTTTTTTCAGTCAAGGGATTAGTGATTCCAATATGGCCAAAGTGGTCATTGAATGACATAAATTTCAATCCTAACTCCTCTGCTTTCTGAGCCATCTCCAGATGGGAATTGTGCCCGTCACTCCAAGTAGTATGATTGTGAAATACACCTTTGATATCTTTGGAGGTAATCAAGTTTGGCAATTTCCCTGCACGCGCCGCTTCGATCTCCCCCCTATTCTCCCGCAGTTCCGGTTCAATAAATTTCAAACCCAACTTTTCATAAATCTCTTCCTGTGTCTTTCCTACAACCCATTTCTTGGTTTTCAAAGAGAACAATCCATATTCGCTTAAGGTTAGCCCTTTCTTCAAGGCAATCTTTCGTAATTCGACATTGTGCTCTTTGTTTCCTATAAAGTATAACAACGCTGAACCGAACTCCTTCTCTTTCACCACACGTAGATCAACCTGCATACCACTGCTCAGCCGGACTGAACTTTTGGTTTCGCCTTTAGCTATAACTTCTACCACTTCTTTCATCTTTGTAAAGACATCCATGACATGCGCTGGCAATGAAGATACAACCAGAAAATCTAAATCGCCAACCGTTTCTTTACCTCGACGATAAGAACCGGCGACTTCCACTTTTTTGACAAAAGCATATTTCTCCAGATGTTTGGTCACCATCTCGACAATGGGGATAGCATGAAGATATAAGTAGCGTGAAGGCCTTTGGTGTAATCTTTCAATTCCCTGTAGCAAGATCTGTTCGGTCTTTTCACCAAAGCCAGGAAGTGTGCGAACCTTTTGTTCCTTCAGCGCCTTCTCTAGATCCTGCACATTTCTCACTTTCAAATTTTTATAGAGAGTCTGAATTTTTTTCGGGCCTAAATTAGGTATCTCATTCAAACCTTCCACATCAATCTTAACTTCTTTCTTCAATCGCTCGTAATACTTCAACTTTCCGGTCTCCAGAATTTCCACAACCTTTTCCGCAATAGCTTTTCCTACACCGGGAAGCTTTTCCAATTCACCACGTTCATAGACATCAGCAACATCTTCCGGCAGCGATTCGATAGACTGCGCTGCTCTGCGATAGGCTTGCGGCTTCCAAGGAATGCCTTGTAATTCTAGAATATCAGCGATATTGTTCAGGATCTTGACGATTAATTGGTTCTTCATTCTCTACCTACCCACTTTAAACCAGATTTTAGTGAATTATGCATCTGGAAGATTTGTTTTAGAAATATCAAATCTTCTTTGATTTCATCTATTTTGTGAAGAGCAGGAATTAACCTTTTCTTGGCCACAACTTCCACTAGGATAGGAGCATTGCTCCGCAAACGGATTTCTTCTAGATTCTTTTTTGCAATAACCACATCAATAAGAAGATCATCCGCTAATTCTTGCATCAAATGTGCCTTTTCTCTAACAGCATTAAATCTCCGTAACTGTTCAAGATTTTGTTGAATTTTCTTTATTTTTATTACAGCCGGGCTTATATATATTTTGATTACTTTTTGCACTAAAGCAACCACATTCACGTTAAAAGCCGGTTTATCCAAGAGATTTTTAGTTAAAACTATATCTTTGCTTACTTGATCCAATAAATTCTGAGTAGCGACAACTAACTTTTCCTCAAGCCGAATTATAGTAGACATCTAGCCATCTCCCAAAGGGAAGTAAAATAATAAAATAAATGAAATTTATATAGGTTTCTAAAACAGTAATCCTTATTAACAAACTAATTCTTGTTTAATGTATGCCGCATATCCACGAAAAGATAGATTTCACTGCCGAAGTGTTCATAGTATATCAGGACAAAGTTCTACTCCGCCAACATGACAAGTACAAGAAATGGCTTAGTGTGGGCGGCCATATTGAATTGGATGAAGATCCTAATCAAGCGGCGGTGCGCGAAGTGAAAGAAGAAGTGGGATTAGAGGTGAAGTTGCACACCCCACCATCGTATCAGCCGATAAACGATCAAGGATACAAAGAACTTATCCCTCCGGAATTCATGAATATCCACCGCATCAACGATGCTCACCAACACATAAGTTTAGTTTATTTTGCCACCTCAGAAACTGACCAGCTCATTCTTTCTGAAACAGAAGTTAGTGATGGCTGCAAATGGTTCACCAAAGAAGAACTGGCAGATCCAAGCTATGGAATCAGCGAGATCATTCAAAAGTACGCGCGGACGGCATTGCAGAAGCTATCGAAACCATAAGTTGCCGCTCACGCCAACTAGACAGCTTTTAGCTTCCAGGCTAGAGTAGCCTAATACTTTTCCTCCATTGCTGAAGGCTAAAAGGGTCAAGCAAGGATATGCTCTTGGCTTTGGAAAACAAATCCGTCGTTCATCTCCAGAGATGCCTAAATAAGAAAAAATTTCATGCTCTACCTTCTTTCTATAGTTATCATCTTTCTTAAGCAGCTTATATCCAGGGATATGCAGCCCGCCTAGCTCATCATAAGAATACCCATGAAGTTCTACAGCACCGTTTCTGGTTTTTTTCTTTATGAGATAATCCCATATCTCTGGACTGCCGCCGATGATACGGACACTGCCATAGGGATGCCATGCTATCGCGTCCCCTAATGTGGGGCAAAGATTATTCCACTCTCTTTCGATCTCAGGATTTAGTTTTAGCATCTCCAACCTTTTTACAAAATCAAATACTGACAGAGGCCGACGCTGTTCGGAACGCAACTGCCTTAATTGTCCCCGTATATCACCCTCATCATACAATTTATAAGAAAGAACAGCTTCTCCCGGCAAATTCAAATCTAACGAATTCATAACTACCAAACCTCTATCATGACTTCTTTATCAATCTTCTCCTGCAGAAGCTCTCTTTTGACTGCTAAAAATCGAGCCGGGCCGTCCATCTCCATTTCGCTGTAAAACAGATTTTCAATCCCATGCACTTCCATAAACCGCCCCTGTGGTTGTTCCAAATCAGCATCCTCAAGATAATTCAAACTATGAGCATAGTTGATTTTTTTTAGACCGCGGCGATTCAATGCATAGGTAAGCGCCTCCAAGTTCTCCATTCCACCGGCCAAGGAGATCACGCGCGGGGTGGCTTCTAAGGTGCTAAGGAACTGGTAGCCAGGAGGGATTTCCCTGCGCGGATGAAAATCCCTAACAATTGCATATCGCCGGGGCAGGGTGCAAAGATCCTTAAATTCGGCGTAGGAAAAGATCGGAACAACCAATCCGTCTAAAAGGGCATGAACCTCCGCATCATATAATGGAAGCGCAAATTGTCCTCGCCCTGACTTCGTCTTGGTCAATCCGTGATGAGGTACCTCTTTCTCCGCAGTTTCTTCGATCACAATGCCGCTACGAATCCTTCTCGGCGTCAATAATCCCGCACCGTGAACGACAGCAGCAACAACATTGCCCTGTCTGGTCTTCCCTATAATCTCCTCGGTACGGACCGCAAAAGGAATATCCGCCAAAGAACTATCAAATGAAGAGAGAAACAATGCCTGCAAAAATTCCGGCAAAGTTAAAACATCACCATATTCTTGGGCTTTATCTAAAACAATATAATTTTGCTGGCCATAGAACGATTGGGCTATTCCTTGTTTGATAGTATTCTCTTCCAGCAAAGAAACATGATGATCTTTTACAATAACCATGAGAATAAACCATATAGGCCGCACTATATAAAATTTTATTAAGCAAAGTCATGAAAGTGCGGGAAAGCGTCTCACCACGGACTAAAGTCCGTGGCTTGAAAAAGAGACGCTTTCTTTTCCCCGCACTTTGTGACATAAATAGGCTAGAAAGCCATTCATCCTCGCCTTATACTCGATAAGAAAAATATCTTATCGGTACACCAGAGAAGTAGTTTCTTCTCTGAGTGAAAGACGAGGCTTTCTAGCCTATTTAATGTAACTAACAAAATGTATGATAGAGAAGTATGACGTTTTCTGGCCTACACAGCAGGAATTAACTGACTTATTGCAGAAAAAGGAGATTAAAGGGCCTCTAGACAAAATATCGCTCAGCGAAATATATAGAAGGCAATCTGGAGAAGCAATCCACTATCAAGAGCTGGGAGCGGAAGCACAAAAGAAATTTATGCAGACAGCAGCAGGAATGGCCCGGGCTGTCGACTGCACCATAGTTTTCTATAACCCAAAACACAGGGTGTCTACCACAACAAAAGCAATAATCATAGCCCTGAACTTTGAATTATACCAAGCAAAATGATCACTTCGGCTGCAGACGGAGAAAATTTTTATCCTTTTCACTTTTCAGGTTAGTGATCTCTTTAATCACCTCTTCCGGGGTTGACTTCTCGGTTAGTTCTATAATTACATCGGCATATTTCCGATAAAGAGCCTGCCGTTCAGAATATATCTCTTCCAAGTTTTTCTCTCCCAGACCGACAATTCCTCTGGGGACATCGTTTAACCTTTTTTTGATTACAGATAAAGGATAATCAAGAAAAACAACTATGGATCTCTTCTTTAAAAAAGCCATAGCCTTCTTTACATACACGATGCTACCGCCCGGCGAGATGATACAATCATCTTTCAAATCTAGAGAAAGAACCGCTTCTCCTTCCATCTCCAAAAAAAGTTTCTCCCCCTTAGAGGCAAGGAGCTGTGGAATTCTTAAGCCCTCTTTTTGTTCAAGCGCATCATCTATATCGATAAAACGATAGCTCAAAACCTCAGCTGCCTTTTTCCCAATGGTGCTTTTTCCTGCGCCAGGCATACCTATAAGCGTAACATTCATACTAAACTGGATTTTTATAGATTATTTAAACTCTATCGCTTCAAAAGCGTAGCTTTTTTAAAGCATCTCTTTATACTTAAGACCATGGCTTTAGACTGGAACAAGCTGCAGCAGAAATGGCAGAAAGAATGGGAAAAAGCTGAATTAGGTAAGGCTATTGTCAACAAAGATAAAGACAAATTCTTCATGATCTTTGCCTATCCGGGAATTTCTGGTTTCTTACATGTTGGTCATATGCGCGGTTTTAGCTATACTGATGCAATCTGCCGTTACGAACGGTTGAAAGGGAAAGAAGTTATTTTTCCGGTTGGAACACACGCTTCTGGAAATCAAGCCATCTCTTTTGCTAACAAAGTTAAGAATAAAGATGAAGATTGGATTAACTACTTGCTGAACAATGGCTGCCCTCAAAAAAAAATCAAAGAACTTACCACGCCGGAAAAAATTATTGAGTACTTTAACGATGTGTATGTAAACGATTACTGGAAAAAATTTGGTTTTCTCTGCGATTGGGAACGATTTACCTGCACGACCTTTCCCGATTATGAAAAATTTATCCAATGGCAATTCAAGAAATTATTACAAAAAAATCTTCTGGTACAGAAACCGTACTTTGCCGCCGCTTGTGTCGTGCACGGTCCGGTTGCGATTGATCCTTCCGAAACAGATATCTCCAAAGGCGGAAATGCGGAAAAGAATGAATACACTCTACTCAAATTTAAGCTAGACAACCAATTTCTTGTCGCGGCAACCTTGCGGCCGGAGACCATCTACGGACAGACTAATCTTTGGGTCAATCCGGAAATAAAATACCTCAACGTGGAAGTAGAAGGCGAAAACTGGATCATGAGCCAGGAAGCCGCTGAAAAATTACAATATCAGAAAGATGATGTCTTGCTCAAGGAAGACGTGGATATCAAGAAATTCATCGGACGAAAAGCCAAAGCGCCGGGGATTGAAAAAGAGATCATTGTCCTTCCAGCAACTTTCGTCAATGCCAATGTAGGAACAGGAATCGTCACCAGCGTGCCCAGCGATGCGCCATTCGATTATGTTGCCTTAAAAACATTGCAAGATAACCCACAATTATGCAAAGCCTACAACCTCAATCCTGCAGAAATCAAGAATATTTCACTAATACCTATCATCAAGACTAAAGGCTACGGTAACTTCCCTGCTAAAGAAATGGTAGAAAAATTGAACATTCAATCTCTGGCTGATCCAAAATTAGAAGAAGCGACCAAAGAAGTGTACAAAGCAGGGCATCATTCCGGTGTGATGGCGGAAAACTGCGGCAAGTATGCAGGCAAGAAAGTCGAAGAAGCAAAGGAATTGATCAAAGCTGAATTAGTGGAATCCGGAAAAGGGGACATCTTCCATGATCTAAGCGAAGAAGTGGTCTGCCGCTGCGGCAACAAAGTGGTGATCAAACGCATCGACGACCAATGGTTCATCCGCTATTCTGATCAAGTGTTGACCGAGCGAAGCAAAGAGCATGCGAAGGAGATGAATATTTATCCCAAAGAATACAAAGAAAATCTTCCGGGAATATTAGATTGGTTCGGCGACCGCGCTTGTACCAGGCTGGGGAACTGGCTGGGAAGCAGGTTTCCTTTTGACGAAAACTGGATCGTCGAGCCCATCAGCGACTCTACGCTTTACCCTGCATATTATATTGTATCGAAATTTATCAACAACGATACTATTACCATCCACGATCTAAATGAAGAATTCTTTGATTATGTCTTCCTTAGACAGGGAGAAGGAAAGAAAAAATGGAAACCCATCAGAGAAGAGTTTGATTACTTTTATCCACTTGATGTCAACCTCGGCGGAAAAGAACATCAGACCGTGCATTTTCCCGTCTTTATCATGAATCATGTAGGTATTCTTTCACCAGATAAATGGCCAAGAGGAATCCTCGTTAATTGGTGGGTTACTGGAAAAGGCGGAAAGATCTCCAAGAGCAAAGGCGGTGCTGAACCAATTCCACACGCTATTGAAAAGTATGGTGTGGATGCCATGCGCTTGTATTATGCTCATATCGGATCGCCCCATGTTGATGTGGTCTGGACCGAAGAGACCGTCCTCAACTACAAGAATGCTTTAGAACGTATCTACATGCTGGCAGAAGAATTGCGTAAACAAAATGGAAACAAAAAAGCGGTCGATGAGTGGTTATTATCAAGAGTACACGAATATATCAAAATTTGTAACAAAGCCATGGAAAATTATAATCTTCGTGATCTTGCTTCCATCGTCTATTACACTATGTACGATGATTTGAAATGGTATCTGCGCCGCGGCGGAGAAAATAAGAAAGTTATCACTGACGTAATGAATATTTGGGCTAAACTGATGAATCCAATTACACCGCATCTCAGCGAAGAACTGAACGATAGTAAAGAATTAGTGTCTGCATCCTTCTGGCCTAAAGTGGATGAAAAGAAGATCAACAAGAACGCAGAAGCAAATGAAGAGCTTATCAAAACAACGTTGGAAGGTATGCGTAATGTCCTTACCCTAGCAAAATTAGAGAAAGCAAAAAAATTTACACTTTTCATCGCCGAAGAATGGAGTTACGAATTATTTAATCTTATCTCTAAAGAGATTAAAGTAACCAGAAATGTAGGAGAGATAATGCGCCGAGTGTTAGAAGTAGAAGAAATGAAGATGAAGGGGAAAGAAGTAAGCAAGATCGTCATGAACCTAGTGAAAGATGTCACAAAAATTCCATCCATAGTTACTTCGCAGAAAGAAGAATTTGCCGTGGTCAAAGATGCCAAAGAATTTTTAGAAAAAGAATTTGGATGTAAAGTAGAGATACTACGGGCAGAGGAATGCCAGCATCCTAAGGCTCAATCAGCTATGCCTGGAAAACCAGGAATCTTGGTGGAATGATTTTAAGTAGAACTTATTTCATATAATCCGTAACAACCGACTGCCAGCAATTCTGATTCACGCCGTAAAGGACCTGCATCTCGTTGCCGAGGATCTTCGTGGATGGCCATACCTATAGCAGAGACAAGATCTTCTGGAAGGATTTTTCTTTCGCCTACCTGCGCTAAAATTTCTTTCTTTTTAGCGTCATCATACTTTGCTAAAGGTGCAAGAACTTCGTGAAGTTTTTTTCCACGTTCTTTTCCTCGATGTATGCTAAAGGGTTGGATCCCTATATAAGTTCGGAGGGCAGTAAGACCTAAAGAAAAAATATCTGAGGAAGTATCTAACTTTTCAGCTTTTGCCTGTTCTGGAGAAAGATAACCCGGTGTTCCAAAAATCTGTTCTCGTGAAAAATATTCATCATTATCGATCGCCAATCCAAAATCGATCAAGGTTGCCTTTCCCTCTCCCGGAGCTTGGGCAGGCGTATACATGATATTTGAAGGTTTAATATCCCTATGAACAATCCCTTTTTTTGCTAAGATAGGAAGTATGCCGGCGATATCAGCAATTGCTTTAGCTGCATCGCGAAGTTGAGCATGTTGAAGGTTGACTTCCTCGCCCTCATCCATATCTAGATAACTAAATAGGTTCTCGCGGGAATGATAATCTAAATTGACTATATACGATAAAATACCGGAGTGATCGATAAAATAAGAATTTTGAAGCTGGACGATATGCTCTATGTTTCTGACTTTAGAAAGTATCCTGGCTTCGTTTGCGGCCTGGCGGCAGCGTCTTAATTGGTCTGCATCCAATTGAGTGGTATAGCTATCATCTACTTCCAATATCCCCCCTAGCAAGATCTTAGCCTGAACTGGACGTACCACTAAATCCTTTCGGTCAGAGACATACATTTCTACGATTTCGGTCAATTTAGCAGCAGTATTTTCTCCCACCTTGTAGACTGAAGCTAGCCCGCCCATACCTAAAAAATTTTCAATAGTGTACGGACTAGGAGTGAATGATGGATCAATTCCATTAGTATTTTTAGCTTTCCTATCCTTTCTTTTTGCCATTTTAGTCACTAAACAGTGGTGTTTTATAAATATTTCCCCGACTACAACGGTAAGTTTATATTTACTGTAACCGTCAAAAAAGTATGAAACGTACCCAGCTCAGAAGCAAGGATGTCAGCAAAGAAGTAGGAAGTTATGGCGTAGAAATTAGTAAAAAAGATCAGGTCGAATTAATAGAGGACAAATTCAAAATCATTCTCATCAACAAAAAACCCTTATTTTTTAATTATGGAGATAAATTGGTGCCCACACTTAAATTTCTTCAAGAAAACAACGTCCTCAAAAAGATTACCGTGGATATGGGTGCGGTCAAATTTGTTGTGAATGGCGCAGATGTGATGCGCCCCGGAATAGTGGAGGTTGAAGAAGGCATTGCTAAAGATGAATTCATTGCAGTTGTCGATAAGAACAATAAGAAGCCCCTAGCAGTGGGCATTGCTCTTTTTAGTACAGAAGAAATGAAAACGATGAATTCTGGGAAAGTGATAAAAAACATTCATTATGTTGGAGACGAATTGTGGAAGATGGAGGTATAAAGAAGTATTTAACAATCTGATTAACACATGGTAATATACTTAATCGGCACCTGTCATACTGACCTAAAAGGTCCGACTCGATTAAATAAATTTTTGAATTTAGTCAAGCCGTCATCCATCTGCCATGAAAATTCTCAAGAAAATACCAATAGCTTAATTGAATACAGGAGACAAAGATTCAGATCTTTCCTGCAAATGGGCAATAATAAAGTAGATCAAAATTTGGAGTTTAAAATTAGGTGTGAATATGCATACAGATACGAAATGTGGGTGCCTTACCAATACCAACAAAAAGATAATCCTACTGTTAAGGTATATGCATTAGAAGAGCATCAGACTATACTAAATATTGAAAAGATTCTTGAACAGAACGTGAAAGTAAAGGATTCTGAAACAACTACCTGGGAGAAACTTCTAATTGAAGGCTTAAGAGAGAAGGATGTAAATAAAATCCAAGACAGCGCAGATCTCCTCTATATTAATCCGCAAATGACAATAGGCATCCAAAAATGGTTGGGAAGAAAAAAAAATTACCTTCTCGAAGATCGTGACGCACTAATGGAACAAAGGATCAGAGAAGTGACAGCAAATAACTCTAAACGCAAAACCGTAGCTATCTGAGGATTAGCCACTTTTTTTGTATATTTTTATAATTTGTATTAAAGATTTA
>CAYJQD010000020.1:0-17516 GCA_964372235.1 uncultured Methanosarcinales archaeon | reverse complement strand
CGGGGGGGCGGTTAAAAAAAAAAACCAACAAATACCAGACAAAATTTATTAAAATATTGTGAGTTAGATACGGAAGCGATGGTGTGGATTATGGAGAAGTTGAGGAAGATGCTATGAATATCCAAGAAGAAGCAGTAAAGATAGTTATGGACTATGAACAAAAGCAAGGAAGGAAACCAAAAGATGTTACAAGAGACAGAAAAGCTGTCGGTTATGATGTATTAAGCGATGGTAGGAAAATAGAAGTTAAAGGTCTTGGCGGAAGAAATCCTTTCTTCGGACTAAATAATTATAATTTTGAATGCTTCCGAAAAGAACCAGATTTTTATCTTTATTTAGTATTTGATATTTTAAAAAGTCCAAAATTAATAATATATGATCGGGTAGAAATGGCGGAAAAAATAAAGAACGCAAATATATATTTTAATTTTGAGATACCATTGAGAAAAAAGGACTGGGAAGAAGGAAAGCCAATATAGGTGGGGAAAATGAAAACAAAGTTACCAACAAAAGAAATATGTGAAAATGGTAAAAAGAGCAAAGACGGATGTCATGGCTGTAAAGAATGTGCAGATGATCGGAAAAACAATCCAGACATTAAGGAAATGATGGCTACTTTATTAATCCAACATAACCTGCTTCATGGTAAGGATTGGAATGATTTCCATAATGATGTTAAGAGGATAGTCCATAAGTACTATCCTAAATATCAAAAAGGTTTTGAAGATTGGTGGAAGAAGGGAAGGATAAACAATAATATTTGAAATATGAGACTTAAAGCATTTTTGAGAGAATATGAAGATGATATTGCATTATTCTTATTTTTTGCAGGATTAATATTAATAGCAATAGGACAAAAGTTTAATATTTAGGACTTAATGGGAACTTAGAGGGGTTCACTCCAAACTTATGCTAAAATAAGTAAGGTTTGAATTTTTGTGCAAAAATAGGCTATTTTTGTGCAGAATTCGATTCTTGTGCAAAGCCCCAAAAAACCAAACATTTATATACAAAAAAAAATTCTCTCCCAGCATGGATAAAAGAGGCCAATTAGGTATCATCGAGTTCAAGTTTTTCTTGTACGGGCTATTTTTTGGGATAGCACTTGCTTTGGTTCTCGTATTCTTAGGCACCGCAAAAATCTTGCCTTTCCAAATACCGTTAGTGTGTGGATAAATTCCGCTAAACATATAGCCTTTAAAGAATAGAAAACATTATTAAGCATTATTTTTTCTGTCGAATCAAAAAGATTAATTAAAAGAGGGTGAAAATATGGATGATGAAAAACAACGATTTTTCAGCATCCCCCGAAAATCAACAAAGGTGATTTTCGATGGATGTTGAACGAATTCAAAAAATAAATAAACTTGCTCTTGACTTGATGCGCCAGGGCCTAGCTTCTGACCGTGATGATGCCGTAGTCCAAGCAGAAAAAATATTTCGCGCTAAAGACGGCGAGTACAGTTCTATCCGCGAACGTATGCAGGGAGGGCCTGAACCGCTACAACAAGCTTCTGCTGCCTCGTTAGCTTTAACTCCTAACACTCAACAAGCAGTAGCATCTGCTGATCTTCATCCTGAAAAGGTAAAGGATATCCTTCACCAAAACAGCCAATTTTTAGTCAAGAAAATCGCTGAATTTCAGGAACAGATGCAGGCCATGCGGAAGGAATTAGATCTGCTCAAGCAACAGCGGGGAAGCGTATCAGCACCACCGCAGGCTCAGGTCAGTAATGCTCCACCTAAGCTAGGAGAAATACCTGCTCATAACCCAGATATCCAACGGGGACAAGGGGCTCAAGCTAGCTCGAACAATCATCCTCGATCTGGAAATTACAAAGTAGAAGAAGTATCCATAGAGAAGTTCTTCTATATGGGAAATAAAAGGTAATTTAGCCTTATTTCTTTACATTTTCTTAACTTGGTCAGCTTTGAAATTAAGGAAATATTTAAATAGTACTACTCTAAAATAGTGCCTGAGTGACATATGAATAAACCCACATTTAGTACTACTATTATAGTATTACTTGGACTGTTAATATTCTTACCTCTTTTTGCAGTTGCTGCACCTAGCATCACCGAAACTTCGGTAAAGTTGACTGCTGATTACAGTAAGTTTGCTGATGAAGATGATGATGTTATCAGCGTTTCTGCAGGACCTTTTACCGTAGATAATAGCGGAAACTCAGAAGCAGTAACGGTAAAAGTTACCGGTCTGCCTGCAAAATATACCAGCCAGACTACAACTGTAGCTGCGAATACTACCTCAACAGTCACTCTTGTCATTGGGGTGCCCCATAGTAAATCGCCCGGTACAGAAAAGATCGGAGCAATAGTTATCACCGATTCCAACAATGCACAATTAGACAGCGCAGATCTTATGCAAGAAACAGTGTCCATGCTTGATCTTACTGAATTGGAAGTAAAATACACCGATTCAGCAGGAAGGACCCAGAAAGATGAATTTGCCACGGACGATGATACATACAAATTGGAGAATGAAGTAAAACCATATACAGACTTAATCTTCACATTTGACGTACAAAATCTTTTTGATCGTGATTATCGCAGACAGGGAAAATTGGATGAAGTAGAATTAACGATTGATCTCAGTGATAATGACTTACTAAAAGAAGGATTTGAAGATAAATATAATTTTGAAGAGATCGAGGCAGGAAAAGTAGGGAAATTTATGATCACTCTTCCCATCAGTGAAGAAGTAGAGCCTGATACCTATACTATCGAATTTACTCTTACTGCAGAAGATGGCGAAGGGATAGAATATCAAATTAAGAAAGAAGTGGAATTGGAAATCGAGCTTGACGATGAAGACATCAGAATCGTCAAAGCCCAATTAGTTCCTCAAACTGCCACTGTCTGTGATAAGGAAGTTTCACTTCAGGTCGAAGTACATAACTTTGGTTCAGATGATCAGACTGAAGTCAGAACAACCTTGTCCAACACCGAGCTCGGATTGAATGAAAAAGTTGAAAATATTGCCCTTGAAGCGTACACCGAGGATGACGACACTTGGCTGCATACGTTCCTCATCCCTTTGGAGAATACCAAACAGAAGGTATATTTCCTCGATCTCAAAACCTATCTCGATAACACTCTCACCGATGCAGAAGTCATCCAATTAGAGCTTCAACCTTGTGCGACCGGCAAAGAACCGGTGATTGAAGAAGAAGAGGAAGAAGCTCCTGTAACTGCTGGACCAGGGAATGAATCTACTGAAAATCCAAAATCCGATCAAGATAGCGTTACCGGAAACATCATCAAGACCATTGAGAAAGCATCATACACCTCCAATGATTACTTGATCGCGCTGATGCTTATCTCTATTGCTGTCGCCGCAGCCATGATTGTGTTAATGTTAGTAGTCTTGTTCAAAGCATGAAAGTAATACTTAAACGCGAGGTCACAAAAATGAAATCAACAAAAAAATTCATCATAGGAGTAATAGCTGTTATAGCTTTACTGATTACCATTGCTGGAGCACTAGCTGCACCGAGCATAACCGCATCAGAACCAAGTGGAACAGCAGTTACACTAAACACCACTGAACAAAAAGTTTTCAGTATTACTGTTACAAATGATAACATGAGTAATTTAACATACCAATGGTATGTCGACGGAGCACCGGTTGGAACTCCTGAACAAAATATTACTGTTAATCACACTTCTTCATACACCTTTAGCAGCAATGCTACTGGAAACCACAGTGTCAACGTTATTGTTACGGGAGTTACTCCTGCTCTTACCAAAACCTGGACGGCCACCGTTCAAAATCCACAGCCGCAAAGCGTCCTTTCCGTAACCAGTGTAAAAGTAAATGGGAAATCGAGCGGAAAATTGACTCTATCTGATTTGAACAAAATAGAAGTTGAAGTCAGCAACGATCATACGAAGAAAATCGAAGAGATCGTTGTTACAGTACGAATCCTTGACGTTGACGGCGACGATTTGGAAGAAGAATCTAAAGAATTTGATCTTTCCAGTGGAAAAGAAAACGATGTAACCCTTGAATTCGATCTCTCCAAAGAAAACGTTGATGAAGACCAATATACCGTTGAAGTTGAAGTTACCGGAGAAGATACCGACGGCGTAGATTTCTCTGACCTCGAAACTCTCAATGTAGAAGTTGATCGTGAAAATGACGATGTCATCATCACCAAAGTAGACTTGCAGAACAGCCAAGTTTTTTGTTCATTACCTCAAACTTCCTTAGACGTGCACATCAAGAACGTAGGGGAGAATGACCAAGATGGAGCAAAGATCACTGTTGAAAACGCAGCTTTAGGCGTGGATCTACAAAGAGCAAACATTGATCTGGACGACTATGCTGGTTCTGACAACGACTACGAAGCAACCTTTGCTCTTAATCTAGAAGATGCAAAACAAGGTACCTACACCCTGCAAGTATCTGTCTACGGAGAAGATGGCGAAGTGCTTGACTCAAAAGAAGTTGAGCTTCAGGTAAGCTGCCCCGAAGGAACTTCCTCAGAAGAGCAACAGAAAAAAGAACAGTATGCTGATCAGGAATTAGCTACTGAACTGCAGAAGAAGATCGACCAGTACAAAGCTATGCAGGAAGCTCAAGCTGCTGCTAAAGGAAACTTCAGAGAAAGCAGTTCGTATGTGCTGCTTCTTGGCGTGTTAGTAGCCATGATGTTCTTTGCCGCAGTACTATCAGCAACCTACTTGCTGGTGAAGAGGAAGTAAACCTTTTTCTTTCTTATATTTTTTAATTTTTAAATGTACAACATGCCCTGGCAAAAATCATTTCAACTGAAAGCTTTTTCTGATTATTGGAGAGTAAGCCCAGTCCAATTACATAACGGTTACGGCGCCGTAGAGTTACAGAAAAATCTTCTAGATAAAGGCAGAAAGAAAAAATGGGCGGAATGGGAAAAATATACCAAAGATGCAGTTGAACAAGATAGATTCTATGTCGGTTCCTCACAGATGCATTACGCTTTGACTGATCTTCTGTATGAAAATAAGGATCACCCTATCCATAAAGATGAAATAGAGCAGATCCGCACTTTTCTGAAACAAGAATTGCATCGACCATTAGCAACGTTATCACGATGCATCTATGCACCATTACCTCTTCCTGATTCATTGATCCACGTCCAGGGTTCAAATTCATACCTCAAGAGGGAACATCTCTTCGGAAGAAATAACCATCTATATAGACTTTGGGATGCTGACAGGATTTGTGCAGCCTTATTTGAAGAAGAAGATTGGGGTAGAGTGAATCGGGTCAACCAATGGCTTTCTAAACAAGACACTTATCTGGTGAGGAATAACACTAAGCCGAATGCAATTGATGACCGATACGTCTGTCTAGCTATAGGTAATAATTTTCTGATCTGCACGAATGCCTCGTTAGGCTTTAATGAATTTCCTGCGTTAGGGATGCGTATCCGAGGAGTGAGGGAAGTAGAAGATTAAATTAATCTCTTAAACTTTCCCATATCTTTCCATATCTTTTCTAACTTAGAATTAATCAGACCTTTCAACCATTCCAGATTCCCACAAAACAGTAACTCTCCTTCCTTATACAAAGGCATTTCCATGAATTCACTGCCTCGAATTTCCACTATAATCTTTGCACTGGCGCTGAGGATGCAGCTCTTCTTGTAAAATTTCCGTGCTTTTTCTAATAGCACATGCGCTGCCTCTAAATCTTTACAAGCAACGTGCAGGATCATGCCCTCTAAACGTAGCCAGACTACGTCTTTTTTCTCTGCACAATCCAAGAAATCAGTATCGATAAAGTCATGGCTTACTTTTATCCACTGCGTTTCAGATTTCTTACCAGTTCCTTTCCAAAGATATACTCTTCCCGAACAAGAGGAAGTAGTATAGTAATCTGACAAAACATTGATAGTGTCAAGCAACGGAACTATTTTTGTATCTATATCTCCCTTCTTGCTCTTGTCCGATTTTGCTAAGTAGGTTTTCTTATCGTTAGGAAAGTTCATGTTATATAGAAAATAGATGGCTAATTTATATAATTTAACAACAGTAATTATTACATGTCTCGCTCGCCACTTAGTGGCTTTAATCGTCGTTCTATTGAAGAACTCATCAGTGAAGGAGTTGAAATGATATATCATCCTTCCTTGATCAAGAAACAATATTGGGGATTTTGGAATTACAATGAATATATGGTACAAATTAATCCAAATTTGATAAATTACCTGAAGGAAGGATTTGAAGATGTGGTTATCGTTCACGAATGGCTCCATGCCTATGAGGATATAATATTAGATACAGAAAATGATTTTCGGGAAACCCAGATTGATTGGTGGGCTTACTTTCATCTTCGCCGGGACCAGCATATTGGGAAGTACATACGTAGTTTCTTTTCCGAACAAGGATTTTAAGCCACCACAATATCTTTTTAAAGAACTTTTGTTTTATAAGCAAGATGGATAAAAAATATTGCAAGGTACTCGTTGAATCTAATAGCGGTAAAAAGTATCTAGTCAAAGACCTCAACGAAGATTATCATACTTCTTTTGGGGTGATCAGTAAAAAGGACCTGAAAAGTAAAAAAACGAAAATCAAGTCAAGCACCGGCAAAGAATTTGTACTTATTGATGCCACTTTTCCGGACCTCTGGGAGCAGTTCCAGCGCGGACCGCAGATCATGCTGCAGAAAGATATTGGCTTGATCATTGCGAAGACTGGAATAAATAAAGATTCTGAAGTTGTTGACGCGGGAGGCGGTTCCGGTTCACTGTGTTTGTCGCTAGCTAATATCTGTAAGAACGTAACTGTCTATGAAATCAATCCCGAGCATCACAAAGTAGTGCAGAAGAACATTGCTCTTGCTGGATTGAATAATGTGACTCTCAAACACGATGATATCTACAAAGGGATTAAAGAAAAAGAAGTAGATGTAATAACTCTCGATTTGCCTGAACCTTGGCAGGTGCTCAAGCATGCAGAGAAATCCTTGAAAGACGGCGGATATCTGGTTATTTACCTTCCAAACTTAACTCAGATGCAGAGATTTATTACTTCTTTGAAAGGAACTTCATTCAAATTGTTAGAAGTGGTAGAACTATTAGAACGTAAGTGGGCCATCAATGAACAGATCATGCGTCCAGAATTTCAGATGCTGGGACATACTGGGTTTATGACTTTTTGTAGGAAGATGTGATTTCTGAAGGATAGCAATCATTAAAAATATTTATTATATCGTAATAAGCATGAAGGTCCGTATCAAACGTATCGATAAGTCTTTACCTTTACCGCAATATAAAACTAAAGGTGCAGCAGGCTTTGATGTATATGCCAGAACTACAGTAACTGTAAAACCAAAAGAAGTCGCCTACATCCCTCTTAACGTAGTTCTAGAAATTCCTCCCGGAACCTGGATTTTGCTTGCTCCGAGAAGCTCAACTCATAAGTTAGGTATCACCGCTGCCAATAGCATCGGTATAGGAGATGCTGATTTTTGCGGCGATAATGATGAATATCATTTTGCTGCCTTTAATTATACTGATAAAGAAGTGACCATTGAGCGAGGAACCAGGATGGCTCAGATGGTGTTGGTAAATTATTCACAAGTTCATTTTGAAGAAGTAGAATCATTTAATCGGGAAGACAGAGGAGGGTTCGGCAGCACAGGACTAAAATAACTTATTTAATTTCTCCTCTCCTATACGCATCAAAGATATGTTTGTGCCAGCTCTCTAAGGGACGATCCAATTTTTCAATCTCGTCAACCGACATCAGTCTACCTTGCATCGCCTCTTTTTCTCGTACCGAAATATTTGGAGATGTTCCTCGAATGACATACACTAATCCAAAATGAACGCTATCCAGAGGTGTACCTTCAGTATTAACATATCCCATATGGTCTAAGGAATACGGACCATAATAATCTACTTCCTCGGCAATCTCACGATGCAGTGCTTTCCAAAACGTTTCCTTATACGTTTCTTGTTTATCCTCAGGATTTACATGTCCGCCGATCAGAATATCATTTCTGCCTACCATTCGTGCTTCGCCGGAGCCATCTAATCTTGTATACGTAAAAATCTTATCGCCATACAAAAAAACTGCCCCAGGAATAACTTGTTTATAGCTAACATCATGCTCAACATCATAGTGACCTTCCGGAGATTTACGTGGCCTAAACTCGCCATGTTTCTGTAGAATCCATTCTAACTCATATTTCCATTGCTGCTTCGGACGATATCCCGTAAACGCTCTCTCATCAAAAGCACCAAAAAGATATCGCCTTGGAACCACTAAACATCGTTCCACCTCTTTTTCCTCAGCCATAAATAAAAAAAGAGAAACAATAAGATTATTTAAATTTATATTTACTCCAACATAACCATCACTTCAATCCTAACTTTTTCTTAATGGCATTCACGTCTCGATGAAGCTCTAATAAAATGACGTGAGAGCTTTGATCAATATGTAAATCTCGTAAATCTTTTTCCAGATCAATTTCTAAGCGCGCCTGGTCGCGTCGGGAAGCTCGGTTCTGGCTCATTAAAATAATTGGTGCCTGGATAGAAGCCAACATGGACATAAACAGATTTAGCAAAATAAACGGATAAGGATCAAACGCATACGTGCTTAAAACGACTACATTCAAAATGACCCACACTCCCAAAAACACAAAAAAACCGGTAATAAAACCCCAGCTTCCACCGACCTGGGCAATCTTGTCCGAGAGGCGATCCAGCCTGCGCAAGTCTTTTTGATAAAATTCATCCACTTTTTTCAGCGTTTCTTCAACCTTATGTATTTCCTTTTTAATAATATCCACAACATCTAATTTATCACTGAGTTGATGTTTTTTCAGATGAACCATCATCTCACCCTATATCCATTATTATTTTTCAAAAAATCTTTAGCCAAATTTAATTTAAATTCATTCATAGCATACACCGTATATAATAAATCTCCTTTTTTAACCGACTCCTGAATTTTTTTCGTCAAATACAACCCCGCACCTTTATCGGTAGGCGCCCCGGCGATTCTCGCCACTTTGGCGATAATATCGTTATCAATTTCAACTATTTTTCCGGCTTTCCCGCTGTGTACAGCATATCGATGCTTTCCTAATTCTGGTTTAACTTGTTTTCCTTGCGCATTGATGATTTGATTCATTTTAGCTAAAGCTTTACCACTTTCCAAAATTTCCGTGGCCATCTTCAATCCGCCGCTTTTTCCACAAGCACAGACGAGTTCTAAAAGTTCTCCAGCTAACATCAATGATTTCTCTTTCAGATCTTTTGGCGCAAGAGGATCATTACGCAATACGGCCATAACATCTTCCGATTCTAACAACGGGCCTATGCCATTGCCGATAGGATGCGAGCCATCAGTAATCGCTACCTTTACATTCATGTTCAGCTTTTTACCGATCAGTTCAAACATTTTCTTAAGATGCGCAGCTTCTTTTGGATTTCTCGCTTTCACACTTTTTCCCATCGGAATATCGATCAAGACATGATTAGCGCTTACCGAATGTTTCTTAGCCATCACAGAAGCTAGTAATTGTCCTTCCGCATCGATCGATAAAGGATGTTCTACCTCGATGATTTTGTCATCAGCGGGAGCCAGATTGACTGAGCCGCCATGTACGATACAGGCACCGGTTTTCTTCACTACTTGCCGGATCTTTGCTTCGGGCATCTCTACTTTAGCGAGACATTCCATAGTGTCAGCCGTTCCTGCAGGAGAAGTGATCGCCCGAGAACTGGTTTTCGGAATCGTATATCCTGCCGCGGCGATGATGGGAACGACGATCATGGTTGTTCTATTTCCGGGAACCCCGCCGATACAATGTTTGTCTAAAGTTATGCCTGGAAATTTAAGCATCTTCCCGGTCTGCACCATCGCTTTAGTCAGCCCAATAACTTCATTCACACTCAATCCATGCGTAAAAGAAGCAGCCACAAAATAGGTTTTCTCAATATCGGTCAAGCGATCATGAGTTATGTCATCAGTGATATGGTATAGTTCAGTAGCGTTAAGTTCCTTCCCAAATAATTTATCGCGAATATGTTTTACTGATTCAGGTTTGCCGGTAAACTTAACTTCTACCAGATCTCCATGCTTGGCATGCAACCGGTCCAACACTTCTTCAAACAATCCGATGCTGCCAACTTTCACTGCCTTATTGCTTTCAGAAATATCCAGAATACAGGTTACGCTCCTGCTATTATGCTTGACCAAGATCCGATCGGCAGAACGCAGATCTAACCGTTTAGCATCCCTTTCGTTAAGAATAGCGATCAGGATACCTCCAGAAGCAATATCCATATCTTTTACTTTGAATTTAACCATCTCTTTTAAGAAGATAAAGAAGTTTGGTTTTATATAAGTTTGGGTGGAAGCTCTGCCCATAACTTTAAAAATAAGTGTTTATGTCTTTGCTTCCGATGTGGGTTTTTATTGGTGTAGTAATCTTGTTAGGGGTTGTAGTTTACTCAGTGTTTGATTTATTTCTTTCTCCACCAGTGCTTTTTTGAACTGTGGGATGATATCCTTGCTTAAGCAGATTTTGAATCGGCAGAAAAAGAGGTCGAGGCAAATTTTCCCAAGTATACCAACTTATTTCTGTACATTTATCTGGCTCTTTTATCTGAGCTTCACCAGCTTTCCAATCACAGAGCATGAAAATAGTGATGTAATGTTTGTTTTCCTTACTAAAAATATCATTAGTCAATCCAGCGAAACTGATATTCTCAATCAATAGACCAGTTTCTTCCGCAACTTCTCGTCGTACGCAGTCTTCCCATCCTTCTTTTAATTCTAAATGCCCGCCAGGAAATCCCCAACTGCCTTCTCCATGCGCATTCTTTCGCTTTAGGAGAAGCACTTTATTATCTTTAACAACAATAACGCCGATCCCTACCTTCGGTCTTTCCAAAATCTCACTCCAACTTCCTCAAGAATTCTTCTACTTTTGAAATGTCTTCCTTCTTTCCTAAATCCAGCCAATAGTCGTTCAACATCATCACTTTAACTTTTCTGCTCTCTGCCAGTAAAGATATCGCATCAGTCAACTCTAACTCTCCACGTTCAGAGATCTCGATCTGTTCTAACGCTTCAAAGATATCCGGCGTAAATTTGTACAATCCTGCATTGATCAGGTTTCCCACAAACTCCTTCGGCTTTTCGATAATTTCCTGCAATACATCACCTTTGCAGACTAAAACACCATATCGGGAAGGATCTTCTACTTTCCAGCCGGCCACATAACAAAAATCATCTTCCTTCTGGATACGTAATAGATCATCAGCTGAAAAAAGATTATCTCCGCCGAGCACGATAAAATTCTCATCATCTACAAATTGCCGCGCATGATACACTGCGTCACCAGTTCCTACCAATGCTTGCTGGACAATCACTGTTATACCCATATTATGTTCGGCCAGGAATTCTTCTATTTTCTCTCCTTTGTAGCCGACGACAATAGCTATGTCTTCATCCCGGAAGCCGGAATCGTACAAACGTTCCAAGAGATGCATCAGGAATGGTTTTCCATTTATTTCGATCAATGGCTTCGGCTTATCCTTGGTTAGCGGAAGCATTCTCACACCTTTTCCTGCTGCTAAGATAACTGCTTTCATTTTTGTAAGACCTTTGGTAATTGTGAAAACTCAGTAATGGTATGATGCGCCTCCTGAAGCTTATGCACAGGCACCATATCCTTATACTTCCCATGTTGCAAACGCACTGTCTTCAAACTTAACTCGTTGCCAAACTGGATCTCTGCATCAATCCTATCGCCCACTACATAAATATCTTCCGAAGGATATTTCTGTTTTATGTGTTCTAGATACTGTTTTTTTTCTTGGTTAGAATTGCAGATAAAAACTTCATCCAGAAAAGAACGGATGCCTAACCTATTGATCTTTTCATCCTGCAACCCTTTGTCTGTTTCCCAAGTCAGCAATAACTTTTTCGCCGGAAATGATTTCAAAAACTCATGCACCCCGGGGAAAGCGGTAATTCTCTTCACATCCTCCCATGCGGTTTCCCTACGCATCTGGGCGCTGCTGTGGAATAGTGTATCATCTAAGTCAAAAACTATCAACAATCTTCATCAACTCATTCGCTAACTTTTGAGAATCATGACGCAATAAGCTGCGTTTCAGAGCATCGGCTTTCTGCGACTGAACCACTTCATTGCTCAACAAATCTACCGCAATCAGCCTGGAATCATTCTTTAGGTCGTTTTGCACCAGATCACCTTCCTGTTCATACATCTTCACCAGATCTTCCGGCACTTTGTTACTGTTCACTAAAACATAATCAAAAACATCTTTGCCGATAAAACGCTTCAATTCTCGGAGATAATCACTTACTGTAAACTGGGTGGTCTGCCCTCGTTTATTGACGAGATTCGCCACTAAAGCTTTCTTCGCGCCAGTCTCCCGCAAGGCTTTGCTGACGCCATCAACTAAGAGGTTGGGAATCAACGAAGTATACAAGTCTCCTGGACTTAAGATAACTAGATCAGCAGTCATGATCTGATCTATCGCTCGTGAATTTGCTTCCGGGAACGGTTCCAGGTAGATGCTCTGAAATCCCTTATCTATTTCCGTGGAAACATCAATCTCATGTTCACCATCGAGCAACTTATTATTGCGAAGGATCATCTTTAGATGGACTTTATTGGTGGTAACTGGAATCACCTTCCCTTTGATGGCCATGATCCGCCCCATCTCTTCCACCGCCCGATCAAAACTTCCTGTCACCTTTTCTAAAGCAGAAAGGAGCAAGTTGCCAAAACTATGCCCTTGCAAGCTTCCATTTTCAAAACGATAATTCATCAAGCTGCGCATCAGCCTGCTTGATTCAGAAAGAGCGACTAAGCATTGCCGCACATCGCCGGGAGGAAGGACACCTAACTCGTCACGCAAAATACCGGTGCTGCCGCCGTCGTCGGCCATAGAAACGATCGCGCTTAAATCAATATTGTACTTCTTTAAGCCATTCAGAACCGTAAAATTACCTGTACCCCCACCAATAACCACAACCTTCTTCATTACTGCTTAGAAAGAGAAAAAATTGTTTTTAAAAGTTATGAAATCCTAAGACCATACTTCAAATCCTCGAGCAGAATAAAAGATATTATTCGTAAAGATGTCTTACTCTTCTTGAACTATAAGCATACCGAAAACTATCTGGCTGAGAAGTATCGACGCTGCATTCTATCTTATTTTTATCAACAAAATAAACTCGTATCGGATTTTCCCGGAGAGCTTTTGAAACTTCCCAGAGATCTTTACGTTCATTAAAATAAACCTGGGTTTGGACAACCAAACGCTGAATATCCGAATCTATAGACACGATAGAACAAGGATTCTTCTCTACAACGGAAGAATATAAGGCAGCGGCGACAAGTTGCTCATCGGTATGTTGGTCAGTTCTGCTGCTCCTCCTCTTATTATTATACTTTACTTTTGCTGAAGTTTCTTCGCCTACCTCAATCACTTTATTCTCCAAGAGAACAAACAAATCTTTATCCTGAGGAGAATATTTTGATAGAATTGCTTTGCGAAGGATAATAGAATAAGCTGTGCTTATGCTTGAGAGCAAATCCCTACCTTGAACAGTTAAAGATTCACGCTGATCTTCATGCTTCCAACGAGGCAAGTGCTCGCTCTGTTCCCGACGCTCAAAGAAGCGAAGCTGTTTATAGATCATCTCCTGCATGAGGGCTATCTCATCAAGTACTTTTGGAGTAGAGAACGTATTCTCAACGGACCAGGCACTTGATGTTTCAGACAGATGCCGATTAAAAGATTGTAACTTGGGCAGATCTAGTTCTCGGAAGCTGGCTGCTTTTCTGATTGTATAATAAAAAGGCCCAGGCATGAGACTGGAATCCAAAAAGACCTGTCCTTCCTCTTTAATTATTTCCCAAAGTGAAAATGAATTTCCTAATTTTCGTTCTGCCATTTTAAAAAAAGAAAAAATTGAAGAGAATTTATTCCTCGACAAAGTCTTCGATCTTTGCTGGCATCTCTTCATCGCCGCGGAGCAAGCCTTTTGCTCTCATGTACTCGCGAGCAATCACATAAAATACCAAACCAACAGATTTCTTCCCCTTATTGTTACAAGGAACTACTAGATCGATGTCGTTAGCTTGGTTGTTGGTGTCGCAAAGCCCGATCACTGGAATACCCATCTTCGCTGCATCTTGTACGGCATTCTTGTCAGTCCAGGGATCACAAACTAAAATGATCTTTGGTTCCCAGAAGGTTTCCAGATCAGTGTTAGTCAAAATTCCAGGAGGGTATCGGCCGGTGATCACTCTGATGCCGGTAAGCTGATGCAATTTCTTTAATCCCTTCCAGCCGTTCTCTCTTCGGCTGACAATCAAAATATCCTTAGGTTCGTACTTTGATAACAAATTTACCGCCAAGCGCAGACGTCGGTCGATTTCCTTCAGGTTAAGCACGCTTAATCCATCTGGCCGGGTCTTGTAAATAAAATTAGCCATGTACTTGTTCTTAAACTTTGTACCAATGTGAATTCCTGACTTCAAGTATTCATTGGAGTCCAATAATAATTCTTCGGTTTGTTGTTCTTCTGCCATTTTTATACCTCAACAAAGCCAGACAAGAATAAGTAAAACTTAACCTTGTCCGTGTTATTTTTTGCCTCACACGGCAATGTTCATCAACTCAGAGATGAACGTCGGCTTTTACATAGTCAATTTTAACTTTATTTATAAATATTTTCTCAAATCTAAGAAGTTATCCTTTCCGCTGCATATCCCAAACCGAAGGTAAATCCATATAATGCTGCAGTCAATCCTGCATA
The DNA here is from genome assembly GCA_964372235.1 of uncultured Methanosarcinales archaeon. Taxonomy (GTDB): domain Archaea; phylum Nanobdellota; class Nanobdellia; order Woesearchaeales; family GW2011-AR9; genus JACPIL01. The sequence continues at coordinate 2,690 of CAYJQD010000020.1, read as the reverse complement.
TACCGCGCCGACTTGAGCATCGACCTTTCGATCGGGATGATTAGTCTTAGCACCAAAACAAAACCCGGCCACACCTAGTAATGGTAAAAAATAAAGGCTATCATGTATCGGCAAGCCTTTCGCGTATGCTACGCCGTGAGTTGCGCCGCTGACCATCGCTAAGCTAAATGTCCCTATCCCTAGTAATCCTTCCAATTTGCTCATGATGCTTCCACTCCTTGTTCAATTATCATAAACTTCACTCTTCTCCCCTCCGGCAAAGAGCGATGCTTGCGCAAAATAATTTCCCGAGAATCTTCACCGCGCTTTAATTCCAATAAGCATTTTGAACCATACTTCAATAAATCTCCGCCTACCATCTTAACCTCATCCCGGTGATCAAAGTCAGCATACACTTGATTCGTAATCAGCACCGGAATCTTTTTCCTTCGCGCAATCTCCACCAGGTAGGCAATCTGTCGGCCTAAGGCAGAATTGACTTCATACACTTCCTCGCTCCTCCCTAATTCCAGGCGATACAGCATAGAGATAGAATCTACCACGATCATCCCTATCTGGTCATTCACTAAACTTTTTATCTTTTCAAAAATATCATTTTGCTCCACAAAAGTTACCGGATTAAAGAAAATAATCTTGTCCAACACACTCTCGTAATTGCTACTTATTTGCTTTATTCTCTCTACGGCAATTCCTCCCTCCGTGTCCAAAAACAACACTTTCTTCCCAGCTTCCGCAATCCTCACTGCTGCCAGCAAGCAGAGATTGGTCTTTCCCGCTCCTGAGGGACCAAATAAGGTGGTCACAATATCAGAATCGTATCCTCCGTCCAATAAAGAATCTAAAAATGCTGCTCCAGTAGAAACTTTAACCATACTCCTCCCCGAGAGAGTAAAGATATAAAGATTGTGGAAAACCTCTGCCTCCTATGCACATATTTTATAAAATGCTAATTCTTCCCTGCTTCTAAGTTATGAAAAAGCCCATCTTAGTAGTAGGAGGTATCTTTTTAGGTGTTTTAGCGATACGCTTAATTCTATCCTTCATGACCCCTGAATTTACCTATGAATCATATTTCCATCTCCGACAAGTTGAACATATCCTAGAGACCGGTCTTCCTCTTTATCATGATCCTCTTTCCTACGGAGGAAGAGAGTTAGCGTTTCTCCCTTTGTTTCATTATCTGGCTACCTTCTTCAGTCTTCTGCTTCCGGTTCAAATTACTGCGAAAATCCTTCCTAACTTGTTAACTGCATTGTTGGTGCCTATAGTTTACCTGATCAGCAAGAGGATTACCGACCATCAAATTGGATCATACGTCGCTGCCTTTATTGCGGGGTTCTTACCTATTCTTTATTTCACTAATGCTTTTGTGGTGAACACATTATTCCTTCCACTTATCTTTATTGCAATTTACTTCTACCTTAACATAGAAGAAGGAGCAAAGAAAGAAGACCCAAAGTTAGCCAAACACATCTATATGTATGGAGCTGTCTTTTTTCTTCTCTGTCTAACCAGCCCTCTTGCTGCCATCATGCTCATAGGGTTAGGTATCTACGCCTTGCTTTCGTTCGTAGAAGGAAAAAAGCTTTACCGTGAGGAAGGAGAAGTGATTTTATTTTCTATCTTCCTTTATATTTGGGTACAATTCTTATTTTTCAAAAAATCTTTATTACAGGAAGGCATTTCATTCGTGTGGCAGAACATTCCTTCGTCTATCATTTCTCAATATTTCCCAAAGTTTTCCATCGGTGTGGCTTTAGTATTAGTGAGCATCATCCCTTTTGTAGCCGGAGCAGTGGTCGTCTATCGTTCCCTCTTCCAACTGAAGAGCCAGAAATCTTTTTTCCTTATCAGCTTAGTCTTAGCCACTAGTCTGTTGACCTGGTTACGATTAATCCGCTTCCGGCAATCGTTAGCTTTTTTCAGTTTAGTATTAGCCGTGCTCTTTGCCGCTTTTTACCAGGACATGGAACGTTATCTCGTAAAGACAAAATTTTCTCATCTCCAAAAATATCTTCTTCCTTTGACCATCTTCATCTTACTTTTTTCAACGGTGCTGCCCGCCGTAAATACTGCCTTGCTGCAGGATGTGCCTTCCACCGAAGAAGTAGAAGCCTTTGTCTGGATTAGTGAAAATACACCATTATCTACGACCGTGCTGGCAACATTAGATGAAGGACATCTGGTTACATATTATGGTAAAAGAAAAAATCTCATCGACGATCGCTTCATGCTGATCGATGATGCAGAAAATCGCTTCCAAAGCCTTACTTCTTTATTTACAACGAAGTTCAGGACCGAAGCGTTAGATTTAGCTGGCAAATACAACATACAATATTTTGTTCTTACTCCTTCTGCGAAGGAAAAATATCAGCTAAAGAGAGAATTACCTTATATCACCAGAAGATGTTTCGATACTGTTTACCAAAATGAGACAGTTATCTTTAAACTAAAATGTGAATTGAGCCCTGCGTAAGATGAGCACCAAACCAACAAATAATAAGAATGCGCTATCGGAATATTACTTTAATCTCATTCTGCGCTATCAAAGAACATTCCTTAGTGTGCTCTTGATCGTACTCTGGAGCATACCTCTTCTTTCCAATTACCTGGAAGAAAAACCTCTCCTCATAGGGGGAGAAAGCTACTATTATTTATCTTCCGCTCAACAAGAGCTTCCCTACCATCCT
>CAYJQD010000019.1:0-17564 GCA_964372235.1 uncultured Methanosarcinales archaeon | reverse complement strand
TCTAACTGCTGAGGAGAAAGCAAAGGTTCATTTCCGCCTACACCTACTGCAATCGTGCCAAACCCGACGATGTAGTTATCCCCATATCTTCTAAGTCCTTGCTGCATTTCAAACTTCAATTTCTCTGCGCTATAATAATGCACGGAATGATAGAGCATCTTCATCACTTTGCTTTTGTTATTCTGATAATGCAGGCCTAGCTTCTGTAAACTTTTTTCAGGAGCAGAGTATTCGCAAAGATAAGTCTCTCCGGGATGATTACAGACAAAGGAATGGATGATTTTCTTATCTTTGTTAAAATTAAAAAATTGAGTTAGATAAAGCAATGGATTCTGGGTGGTTGGTAATTCTAGATCCAGCATCACGGGGATCTTCTTGTGCTCCAATTCTTCAAAAGTGCGCTGTAATGCATTTTGCTTGGAAAAAGGAGAAATCCAGTAACCTTCCCTTTTCTTTAATATCGGCCAATAAACTGCTTCCAACAAATTCTTATTGTGCCGAACTACTGAAGTGATAGCTTTGAACTGTTGAAGATTATTTGCTGCGATATATAACTTGGTCGGCCAGGAGACTAACTTCAATCTAGCGAGAGTATCTTCCGTTGGAAACTCTTCAAAAAAGCTTATGAGCATAGAGGATGTATTTTTTGAGAATTAATATGCTTTTCTTTTATTGCCAACATCATCGTCATGGCCAAGAAGTTAGCCGAGCTGTGTAAGGAACGAAGTGACTAAAAAAGTTAAGTTGTTTTCTTTTCTGTATTACTACGAAGAAAACCGAGGCTAACGGCCAAGATGATGTTGGGCTAAAGCTACTTACTCTTCTTCCATGTCCCCAAGGGATTGCCTTTCAGATGATGATCGACCATCTCGATCTCCTCATAGATACCGGGAATTAAATCATAATTCTTTGCTTCTTCCAATGTTACCCAGGCGTACTCAGTATGACTTTTATCGTGTAAGGAGACTTCTCCTTTATCGTACTGGGCAAAATAACTGAGGATGACTACTGGTATATTGTCAGGGCGTATGAAAGAAAGACTGGTCGCATAACGTATATCCTTGATAGAAATGCCTGCTTCTTCCATGACTTCCCGTTCTACTAGCTTTTCTCCTATATAATACCAGGCGTCTTCAGAATCTTTAGGTTTATGTTCGTAATCTTTTCGTTCTAATTTTCCACCAGGAACAGTCCACAGGCCAGGATATGCTGTTTCGTGAGGGGAACGCTTGAGAAGAAGATATTTTCCATCTTTGACAATGATGGCGGTCGCAACTACATAATGTGCTTTTTCTGGTTTCATGCATTGCATATCCAAGAAGCAAAATATAAGTATTTATCTACTAAAGGATATGAAAAAATTTAAAGCCCCGCTTAAAATCTTGAGGATATGCCAACGTTAATCGCCTGCTTGTCCACGGGAAAAGGAACTTGGGCAGAAGTCACAAAAATAGCCCAAAGCCAGGATTGGAATAAGGTATTTCTCATCACAAACCAGTTCGGGAAAGAAAATTATTCTCCCGGGAAAAATACCGAATTAGTGTTAGTGGAAAGTTTTCCTGATACACCCACAACAGTTATTACCGATCAAATCAAAAAGCAATTGAAAGACAAAATTGCTGATTTTGAAGTCGCTTTAAATCTTGCTTCCGGATCAGGAAAGGAACATATGGCAATTCTAGAAGCAGTACTCCAACTGGGATTAAACTTTCGTCTGGTAGCAGTCAACAGGAATAATGTAGAAGTTCTGGGGTTGAAAGCGTAATTAATTGCATTTATAATTCTTCAGATACATTCAGGCGATGGTAGAGTTCCATCCAGAGTGATTCTTTTGTCCTTTTTGAAAACTTCTTTGCTATCTAAGGTGAGATAGCTCGCTTCTACTGCGAGGATTCTCGCAACCTTGCCGTCCTTAATCTGCACATAAAGTTGCTTCGCATCTGTTTCTAATCCTTCAGTTTTAATACTTTCTCCTTTCTCATTCAAGACAACCCATTCATGGGGACCATTTGCCGCCCCAATACGAATCACTGCTTGACTTGCTGTATCAACGAGGACATTGATCGAAGAAGCTAAATCTGTGCCCTTTTCAGAAGGATTATGCGGAAGGAGAATGTAAGTGAACGTTTCCGGCGTTCCTGGAGCAACTTCTTTGGTCTGATCGTAGCTGACCATCTGCGGCATATAAGGCTTTCTTCCCAGCCAATTCAACCACGCTGGAGCTGGAACACTGGTCAAAACTCGTCCTGGTTTTGGTGCATGGTAGACCAGAAGATTCCAACGAGGATTAGCCACATTAAAGATTCCAAAGAGAGGCTTTTCAACGTAGGTATCTGCCCAATTATCTCCTTTAGAATCTATGGTCTCAGTATACCAAATCTCCTTGAGAAGACCGTTGAAAGATTTATCAAAAAGTGAAGTGGCACGATCCCGAACGATCATAAAACGATTTTTGACAAAGAAGAATTCTCTTTCATTAGTCATGGGGAAACAGAGATAGTTCTTCGTTTTCAAACGCGCGTGCGTGGCTAACTTGTAATCAGTGAAGGTAGGAACTTCCGATTCCATGTAACAAAGATCATGCCAGATATTAGCGTCCGGATTATCGTTCTTGATCATGGTCACAGTTTTGGAGAGATCCTCAACCGACAACATGTTTTGTAGGCCCGTGAACTTCTTCGGTGACTGAGACATAGCCAGAAGTGAACTATGCGAGGCGACGCCTGCAATGCCACCTGGATTGTGAGGGTTGCCGTCCCTAGCGGCAGTTTCGACTAGGATTGTAAAATCACCAGGTCGATTTCCACTCTTAAAGAAAAACTTGTTTGGTCCTGTTTCATACTTGTTGGGATCATTTTTATCTTTAACGACCACAAAACCAGCATCTAAATAACCATGATCGTAGTTGGGAGAAGCAGGATCCAAATAGTTTTTAAAGAGATTATCAGTAAAATCAAAATACTTGGGAGCGAGCTCACGGCCCGAGTTGCCATAATTATCAGGTTTTAACCAGACAACCTTCTTACCATCGGCAGCTTGTGATTTGTAATTTGGTTCAACAGGAACCACGCTATCGTCTGCAAAAAGGTAAGCCAGTGCTATACCTTCAGCATAATATTCCCATCTTCCGTTGACAATTGCCGACAATCTGCCTTGGCTCTCTTGATAAAGAAGATCGTTCATGATCCGATGAGCAGCCCATTTATACCTGCCGTCTTTCGTTTCAGCAGCAAGAAGCTCCATCATCCAAAGGAGAGTCGGCTCTGCTTCCGTAAATCCGTCATGGATTGAAATAGGAAAGACAAAACCGTCTGGAGTGACTAGATTCAAGTAGCGGTCCCAGAAAGGTTTCATGCTTTTTCCAGCCTCATCCCAGAAGGTTTTCATGGCCGGATCTGGAACATCCTGATGCGCCCCCATATGTGCACCGAGCATGACATAATTCAACCAGTCCAGGATGGTATACGAAGTCTGATCAAAAGCAGTATCTCTCACCGGCCACCAATCATTCCAAACGATGTCAGCGTAATGCAGCCATTCCTTCGCCTGATTTTGAATGTTGGGATCCGAATCGTTCAGGAAGCGCCAGCCTGCAAGACGCTTCATCATTCCTTCAGTCTGGGCTCGGTGATGATTTCCTCTGTAATATTCTTTACGTGGCGGTAAAATAGGAGCAACGGGCTTCGGATTCTTGGCCGGATCGTATTGATATTTCGCCAGAGCCTTCTCATAATCATTGACCTCTTCCCCAAATCCCCAGACGCGGATTCTTTTGTTCAGGGTGAAGATCATATCCTTCAACAAAACTCGTTCCTGATCGGTCAAAATAGTCGGATCTGTTTTGGCAGCCGCTTCCAAAGCTCGGACTAATAGCTCGATCTGCTCCGGTTGACGAAGGAAATCGTGATAACTACCTTTTGGATTGTAGTATTCAAGCTGGACCATCTTCGGTTCTTGAAGGCCCCCATACTGTCCTGCTGCCCAATTATTCAGTTCAGTCTGGGTAAAATTTTGACAGTTCTGATAACCAAAACCTTTTGCAGTATGTGCACCTCTTGCAGTTTCCGCTACCGGCTCGTTATTGTTCTTATTAATTCCAACAAACCAACAACGCCTAATCGGTAATTTGCCATCAAAACCACCGGTATCAAGAATCTTTCTATCAAAAGCCTGTTTAAATTGGTTATTTACATGATTTGTATTCCCGGTCCCATCCCAATTATTCCACGGTCCTGGTCCTAAAATTAAGTATTTAACTTTTTGAAAATAGGCCTTGGCTTTTTCAGGTTGGTTTGTTTCTTGATAGTACTTAGCAAGCGCAAGTCCTTGGAGTGCCCAACCAGGACTATTTGATTCACCAGTAAGACCTCCATGGAGATATATATTTTTATTCGGAGCACTCCAGCCCCATTCGTGAAAACCGAACTTGTTATTTGGATATGGCTGCCGCAACAGGTAATCGATATAGGTCTGCTTGGTTACAGGCTTTTGTTCGATAGGTGAAGATAGTGCTGGCACCAGTTCATTTTGACTCAGAGGCGAAGGACATTCTAGAGGTTTTTCGACACACTTTCCAGCTTCACATTTGAAATTGAGAGGACATTCCTGATCACTGCCGCAATCCGGTTCCTGTGGCTTTTCCTGAGGAATAGGTTGAGAAATTTCAGGCTTAGGTAGGATAGCAAATTGATGAATCATCCACTTGTTGCTATGACAATCAAATCCCTTTGTAGTTTTACTACAAGAATAGGCAACCACATAATTATCTCCTTCTGGAAGCTGAGTGGTGGATACAGAAGCGCCGGCAGCAAAACCAATCCAGTTTGAATTGCCAATAGTCTGTTGTGGAAAAGTGAATTTTTCCCATTTTCCGTTAATGGAAACATAATAGTATTTGTAAATATAATCTTCTTTTACTGATAAAATTAACGATTCTCCTTTTTCTAGGGAATCTTTGTTGATGGCAAAGGCAGTTCCTGGATCAGCATATCCTGCTAAACCTAATTCAGCATAGAACGCTCTCCCTGCAATACTTGCTGATCGCTGCGTTTCACCAGGCAGACGAGGTTCAGGAGGCAGAGAAACACTTTTTTGTTGTGCTCGTGTAGAATATTTAGATCGGAGAGCTCCTTCGCAGGAAGTCGTCAATAAAAAAAATATAAGCAAAGCTACAACTAAGAAACGATATCTACACCTCATATTAGGTTGTAAGTGTAATTGGTATTTAAGCTTTTATCTTTTGCTCAAAACTGCGGAGTCTGTTCTTTTGCTTTCTTTAAAAGATAGAAAATGAGGATCAACAGAGTAATGTTAACGCTTAGCGAGATAATAAAGGGCGTGGAAAGCAATCCTGCTTTATTTTTTTGCGCAGCGGATAATTCAGCTTCTAAAGAAGTAATTTTCTGCTGTAACTCTTCTACCGATACAGTAGATTCCGTTACAGCTATCGTATTTACTTCCTGAACTGAAATTTGCTCTTCAAATCCGCCCGGAGCTGCAGGAGGAGCAGGAGGAAGTTCGGCAAGAGATGATAACAACAAAAGCATGAACACGACAAAGTACAACGTCTCTCTTCTCATAAAGCTAGAGAGAAATTTTACTCTATATAAAATTATTTACTAATTACTAATTACTAATTAAATACTTTATACCAACCATAGAGAACACGATCAACTGACTTGACTAAATCTTCGCCGCTGCCACTTATCTTGATACAGGTTCCACTTAAATGGATTCCTGGTTCCTCAGCTAAGCTTAATTGAACGATAGGAAGGTTTTGAGTGTTTTCACAATTAACAATGGTCCTGTTCTCACAGACAGGATTTTCTTGAGAACAGGCAGCTTCAATATTTCGATTGATCCCTTGAAGTATATTGTTATTTAATTCCATGAGAGCTAGGGTATAATATTTATCATAATTTACCGTGGGATCGATGGCCACATACACTTTTTCTCCCTGATTAAACTCTGGAATTAACTTCCCGGTTACCGGTATAGCTTCGACCTCACGGGGCCCGTAATGAAGTGGAATCTTAATCACCCGATCCTTGACTTCTACACCAGTCCACCATAATCCGTCGGCCTTGACGAAACTATATCCATTGTATACATATCCTTCATCACTGTCTAACTTTCCTTCCAAATTTTGTTGGTGAAGATCATCTATAACTACTACACCAGCAGCAGTAAAGTGATTGTAAGCTTTAAATCCAGCTATGGCTACCACAAACACGGCTACCAAAACACCAATAAGGATCAGAACACTTTTTCCGTCATTCTGTTGGGCTGAAGCTTGAAGATCATTTTCGGCCAGGAGAGATATTTCCTGATCATGCTGTTCTTGCAGCTCTTTTTCAACTGCTTTATTAGCTTTAACCGCCATCAAAACTTCTTCGGAAGAGGTATTTAATAATCTTTCCGATTCTTGTTCTATAAAATTGCGATTATAGAGATATCTTTTTAAAAAAGCTTCAAAAACAAAATATATGGACTTTTTAGCTAAAATTACCAAGAATAACCGAACTCATACAATAAATAAAGAAGAGCTAGATCATTTGCTACCAGAAGCAGAGAAGGTTTACAAAAAAAATTTCCCAAATACAGCATATTTTGAACGTTCCATCTTTATCAATTGGACTTGTAGCATCGCTGACTGTAAATACTGTTTCTTATCGACAAAACCCAGACATGATCCGAAAGAAAAACCAACTGCCATACGCAGCCCTGCTTCAATTTTAGCTGAAGTGTTAGTATGTAAAGCGATGGGTTGGAAAGTAGGGTATATTACCGGCGGATTACGGGTGGAATCGACTTATTATCTGATCGATTTGATCAAAAAAATAAACACAGTTACCGAAGAAAAAATCATGATGAATTTCGGTCCGTACCCAAAGAGCGAGATTGTAAAATTCAAGCCGTATGTTTTAGGTATGGGATCAGCAATCGAATCATTTGATGAAGAACTGCATAATTTTATTTGTCCTTCTAAACCACTTCGATCTCTGATGAAGTTCTTGGAGAATTTACAAGAAGAAGGATTGCAGAAACTGATTACTATTATTTTAGGAATCGGCGAACGGAAAGATGATGTGGAGATTGTTGTTGAAAAAATAAAACAATACCATATCGAAAAAATACAATTGTGTTTCCTTAAGCCGCAGGAAAACACGGTATTTGATAAAGTTCCATCTCCAGATCCGAATTATATGGCCTGGTGGATCTCCAAGATCAGAATAGCTTGCCCTACAGTGCAAATTAAAGTTGCGTTAGTCCAGGAACGTACGCAGGATGTAGAATTGTATTTACGCGCAGGGGCAAATGGTTTCAGCAGGTTTAGAGTATTTTTCGATTTCAATTCTTCGTATGCCAAAGAACTAGAAGAAGGATGCAGAAGAGCTGGAAGAAAACTGGAAGGAAAGTTTACCGAATTGTCAGAAGTCGATCTGAAAAAATTAATTGATGAATTGCCCTTTGAGGAACATTTGAAAGAGAAAATATTGATAAAATCAAAACAATATTTTAGAAAGTTGGAAAAAAGGAAATAAAGAAAAGAGAAAAAAAGAAAAGAAAGAAATTACTTTTTCCTCAACTCATTAAGCATATCGCGATATTGTTTTGCTGCTTCTTCTTGTTCTTCCGGAGTAGAATTGCTTCCATTAGGAAACATTAAGGCGCGACCGACGTTGACAATGACGTCATTTTTGCCAAAGTATTTCCAGATTGCCGAAGCTTCTCCACCTTGTGCTCCGACGCCGGGAAGTAAGACTAAAGTGTCGTCACGGGAATATTTTCGGACTTCCTCAATTTCTTTATCAGTGATATGATTCTTTTTACTTGGCGCTCCCACAACTATACCATCAAGACCGTGTTTAGCTGCGTCATGAGCTAATTTTATATATCTTTTTACAAATCTTTGATACACTCTGTAGGTTATCGGGTCAACTGGAGCAATTACATCACGACGAGAATATTCTATTGCGATGTTATAATCTATTGGAACTTGCATGTTTTTTTCTTGTTCATATTCAGGATTGCTCATCAAGCACATGGAAATCAATCCAATATCTCTTTTCTTAGCCTGTTCAGCTGCTTCTTTCATGTTTCCAGCAAATGGCGCCAAAGTAACTGCATCAAAGCCTTTTTGTTTAGCATGGTATAAGCCTGCATCGTTGGTTGATCCGATATCCGCCAATTTGGAATCGTCGATGGTTACTAAACCTAATTCTCGAGCCCACTCGCAAAGAACAGCTAATGATTCCATATTTCCTTCTGCTTTCCAATATTGGACATTAGGTTTAACACCTGCGCAGTACGGAGCTACTGATTCTAAATACTGTATTCCCCACATCAACTTATCTTGATTATCTTTGATAGATTTAGGTAATCCTTCATAATCTCTACTCATTCCAAATTCTGCCGGATCTAAGCCTGCGCATAATACAGAATTCTTTTGTTCAACTGCTGCTAACCATTTTTCTCTAAACGACGCCATTATTCCACCTTCTATTGTTATAAAAATAAGCCCTTAGAGGGACTTTCAAGCTGCAACCTACTCGTCGTGGTGGGTTACTCCTAACCCGCCCAACTCGCCCTAGATTGCTGGCATTTGAACCCTCGGCCTACTGCTGTTTCTAATTCTATACGAAGCAGTCGCTCTACCGCTGAGCTATAAGGGCATTGATCGTTAGTTGACTAAGCGCAGCGCACGTCACCCCGCCTCGGAACTGGCGTGACAGTTCCAGCTGAGCTATAAGTGCATACTTTGTGATTTGGATTAAATATTTTTCAACAGCTCTTCCTTACTTGGAAACTTCTTCTGGCATTCGAAACAAACCGGATATTGCTTGCTGGAACCTGGTTTTCTCACTACCGTGCCTTTCAATTTCTCCAGGAATAATTCTGCAATCTTGTTTCCGCAGATGCTGCATTTGGTCATTTTATTCTTTGAACCATCGTCATTTTTAAAATTATTGGAAAAGAATATAAAAGAATAGAAGGATAAAAGAAACCATGAGTACGCGAAAACGCATAGCTATCATCCATAGAGAAAAATGCCATCCTAATGAATGTGGCAACTACCTTTGCGCTAAGCTATGTCCGGTTAACCGAGCTGGAGCTGACTGCATCTATCCCGGAGAACCGGACAAGAAAGCCAGGATAGATGAAATGCTCTGCACTGGATGTGGCATCTGTCCCAATAGATGTCCTTTTGGTGCTATCGAAATCATTAATTTACCTACTACGTTAGACAAACCGCCTCTCCATCGTTATGGAGAAAATCTCTTTGAATTGTATTCATTGCCTTCTCCAATGTTTGGGAAAGTTACCGGAATTTTGGGAAGAAACGGTATTGGAAAATCCACCGCATTGAAGATCATGTCGGGAATGATCAGACCAAATCTGGGAGATTGGAAAAATCCTGCTCCAGATTTTAAGCAGGTAGTTAATTATTTCAAAGGTTCAGAAACACAAAAATTCTTAGAAAAGTTAGGTAAAGGGGATATTTCTTTATCATACAAGCCACAGCAAGTGGATCTGATCCCTAAACAGTTTACGGGAACAGTAAGACAGCTTCTTGCCAAGATAGATACCGATTCTCTGCTCAGCAAAGTGGCGCTCGAGCTGGATATCGTCAAAGTCATGGACAACGAGATCGGAACGATTTCCGGAGGAGAGTTACAGCGGGTCGCTATCGCGGCAGCCGTCCTCAAACAAGCAAATCTATACTTATTTGACGAACCTACTTCTTACCTTGACATTAAACAAAGAATTAAAGTTTCACGCTTTATTGAAAAATTGGCCGAACCTGAAACTGCAATCATGGTCATCGAGCACGACCTGATCATCTTTGATTACATGGCAGATTTGGTAAATATTATGTACGGAGTTGAAAACGGGTTTGGAATTGTTTCAGGGGTAAAGAATGCACGGGAAGGAGTAAATGCATTTTTAGACGGTTACTTGAAAGAAGAAAATGTCCGTTTCCGTGATCATGCTATTAAGTATGAAAAAGCGCAAGATGTAAAAGGAGGATCGAAGACTCTATTGACTTCCTGGACTAAATTATCAAAGAAGCAAGGAAATTTTATCCTTACTGCAAAGGAAGGAAGTCTCTACAAAGGGGAAATTATAGGAATCTTGGGGGAAAATGGTATAGGGAAAACTTCTTTTATCAAAATACTGGCAGGATTAATTAAGCCAGATTCAGGTGAATTAGGAACAAATGTAAAAGTATCATACAAACCTCAATACTTAGAAACAGATTCAGAGATGACCGTTGGTGAATTATTACATGAAGCAGTAGCTAAGTATCAACACCAACTTATCAGACCATTAGATTTAGAAAAATTATTCACACAGAAATTATCTGAGCTTTCCGGCGGACAGCTGCAGCGAGTAGCTATAGCTCATTGCTTATCTCAAGACGCAAACCTCTTCCTCTTAGATGAACCTTCAGCATACTTGGATATAGAGCAACGTTTGTTGATATCTAAAATAATCAAGAATATTGCTTGGGAACGAGATGTAACTATTTTGGTAGTTGACCACGATCTGATGTTCTTAGATTACATTTCTAATAGATTAATTGTCTTCTCCGGAACTCCAGCGCGGGAAGGGCATTTAGAAGGACCTTTGAAGATGGAAGAAGGAATGAATCTGTTTTTGAAAAGTTTAGATATTACTATGAGAAGAGATATTACTTCACATCGACCGAGAATCAATAAACCTGGTTCTGTTAAAGACAGAGAACAGAAAGCAGAGAATAAGTTGTATTATAGCTAAATAGCAATTTTAGTTTTCTAATTTCTGGAGAAAATTTTCTTCCAATCTTCTTTATAATATTTCACGAAAGCAACAAGAGCAGCAACGACCATTACTGCACTAAACCATTGTCCTAAGCTGAAGCCGAGATAGAGTGTGTCTTCACGGAAGAAATCTACGATAATTCTTCCTAACCCTTCCCAGAAGACGAAATTCCAGAAGATGAATCCGGGTTTGAATTCTTTCCAGAAAGCGAGAAAAAACAGCCAACCAAAAACTAGCATGCGTTCGAAGAAAGAATAAATCATATTTGGATGCCGACATTCTGGACCATATTCAGGAAATACCACGCACCATTGTCCGTTCCAGACTCGACCCACCAATTCTCCATTGACAAAATTAGCTAATCTGCCTAAAGCTAAAGCAAAGATCGTAGGAACGCTCATAACGTCGGCCATTTTCCAGAAGTGAAGCTTCTTTTTTCTACAATAGAACCAGCAGGCCGTTACTATTCCGACAAAACCACCGTGGAAACTCATTCCGCCTTCCCAAACCTTGAATAAATTCCAGGGTCGTAGCAGATACATTTCCGGATTCCAAAAAATCATAAATATTCTTGATCCTATAAGGACACCCACCATCAGGTAAAAGACAAAATCCCAGATCTCATCTTTGGAAAGAGAGATAAACCCTTTCTTGGCAAGATATCGTAACCAAGCTATGGCTAAGAAAAAACCTAGAATGTAAACTAGCCCATACCAGCGAATTTCTAATGGGCCGAGCTGAAAGAGAGTTGGATTTAGATTGTGCGTCCACATGTTTAGTGGATATATGTAGTGTTTTTAATAAATCTTTGCACCATCATCATAATTACATAATAATAATAAAATAACTACATAATAGAAAATTAAGAAATTAAATAACTACATAATAAACTTTTAATATTACAAAATAACAAAAAAATAACTACATAAACATAATAAAGGATTACAAGATAGTAAAGATTTAAATAGAAAGGGTGATTTAAATCCTCTAAAAAGCGTGGCAAAGAAGAAAGAGGAGTTATTGGAGCTTATCGTACAACTAGTAGGCACGCTTTCTCCTGAAGAAAAGCAAAAAATAATTTCCCTCTTAGTGGAAAAAAAAGAAGGTTTTCCCATCTCTATTTTTCGTTCCGGTGTTTCTGGCTTGGAAGCGATGGTTACATATCTCAAAGAGGTCAAAGAGTTGACCATCACAGATATTTCTACAATACTTAACCGAAAGAAAAGCACCGTCTATACTACTTATCAGAAAACAAAACAAAAATTGGTCGGCAAAATTGATGCTTCCGACACTTCCATCGTTATACCTTACTCAGTTTTTGCTGATAGAGATTTCGCAGTTCTTGAATCGTTAGTCGCGTATCTCAAAGATGAACTGAAATTACCCTTGGTCAAAATTGCCACGCTCTTGAACAAAAAATACAGCACCGTGCGCACGGTGTATGTGCGCTATAAACAAAAATGCAGCTAAAGAAGAAAAGCAGAAAGAGGACTACGAAGGTTAATGTAGAGTTAATCTCCTTCTTCGCTTTACTGCTTATCATTAGTGGTACTTTTGTCGTATTGCAAAATGCTGCTATAACAGGCGCAGTGATAAGCACCCTTCCTGTGGATGAGCAGGAGGAAATACCTTCTCAACCTGAGGCAGATAGTAGCACGACTAATGCTTCTGCAGATCAGGTAATTGAAGAGCCTATTGAAGCCGAAGAAACTCAACCAATAGTTACTGAAAAAGAAGAAGAATCTTCTGTTGGGATCCAGGGTATTGATATTCAAGCTATTCCTGCCGTTACTTTAGTGCTCAATACCACTAACCTTATTCTCAATCATACAGACGTCAATCTTACTGCGTACAACACTACGCAATTCAATGGAACTTCGCTAAAAGTAATTTACAATTGGCTCCTCAACAACTCTCCTTTTACAGTGCTGAATATGCCGTTTGAAGGAATCAATGGGACAAATACTAATAATGCGTGGGATTACTCCGGCTTAAAACATAACGGTTCAGAACGAGGAAATGTTTTCTGGAATGCCACCGGAGGATATGATGGGAAAGGAGCTTACAAGTTTAATTACAGTAATGCATTTATTAGCATATTAGATAGCCCCTATTTCAAAAACCTTTGTAACAATGGTTGTACTTTTAGCCTTTGGCTGCAGATAGGTAACAATAGCGGCGGAACTAACAGAAATATCCTCTCTCGTTATGAACAGAGTGGAGCATTAAGATTCTTCCAACTTTTTAGCACTGGAACCTACAATGCACGTTTGACCATATATCATAACGGTTCTTCGTCGCCTTCATGTTCCGCTACTGGTAATATGGAAGCCAATAGCTGGAATTATGTAACAGGGAGATATAACCTAACTCACGTCGCATTGTTTGTCAACGGAACGCAAAAACAATCCAACGCTTGTACATTTTCATCTGTCAATACCACTGCCTGGCAGAGTGATAGAAATGTACTTATCGGTGCAGAAGGTTCAGGAGCAGATGGTGGCTCGACTACCTGGAACGGAACTATCGATGAGGTGATGATATTTAACCGATCATTATCCAACGAACAAATATTCGCTCTCTGGCAGAACCAGACCAATGTTATCGTCGCTCAGGAAACCACCCGATACGAAAACTGGACGGTTATAGCTACTCCAAACAATGGAACTGGCGAGGGTACTATCGCATTATCAAGCAATGTAACTATACTCAATGCTAAACCAGTTATTTCTCCTTTAGTGCTGAATACAACAAATATATCTTCAAACAATACTGATGTTAATATCACTGCCTATGCGAATAGTTCTGATGTTGATGGAGATTCAATTAAGGTAATTTACACCTGGTTGAGAAACAATACGCCTTTTGCGGTACTTAACATGCCTTTTGAAGGAATCAATGGATCTAGCAACAATGCCTGGGATTATTCTGGTTACGGCCATAACGGTTCATTGCAAGGCAGTATTGATTGGATTCCTACAGGAGGACACGATGGAAAAGGAGCATATAATTTTACCAACAATGAAAATCATGGGATTAATATCTCTCCGAGTGGAAGATTGGATGTCAACCAGACAACATATGCGTTCTGGATTAATATAACTGATGACGCCAGCGGATTTTTAGGAGTTATCACCAAAGGAGATCAAAACAGAAGACCTTTCAGTGTTTTTACAATCGGAAGAAGAATAGAAATCTGGTATACTATTAATAATGCAGGAGGATTTCGATTAAGAACGTATGATGATGCACTTCTTAATAATACCTGGACTCATGTTGCGGCTACCTATGCTAAAAATGGAAATCTTACCATCTGGATTAATGGTCTAATGCGTAATTCTACTAACGAACCTTATGGGCCAGATATTAATACGACTCATCCACTTCACATTGGATTTAGAAGATCAGGAGCATTCCAAACCTTCAAAGGATTAATCGACGACGTGATGATCTTTAACTTTTCTCTTTCTGCAGAGCAAATCTACGCTTTATATCAGAATAAAACCAATACAATCGTAGCCCAAGAAACTACTAGAGGAGAAAACTGGACCGTGCAAGCTACCCCTAATGACGGTCTTGAAGACGGGGCAATAGTTTTATCAGGCAATGTGACCATCCTAAACACAAAACCCATTATCTCTCCATTAATATTGAATACGACAAATATGAGCAGTAATAATACTGACGTTAACCTTACTGCTTATGCGAACAGTTCTGATGCTGTAGATGGGGATAGCGTGAAAGTGATCTATAACTGGTTGGTCAATAATACTCCGATTGCAATATTGAATATGCCGTTTGAAAAGATCAATAGTACTGATACAAATAATGCTTGGGATTATTCCGGAAGACAGAATAATGGATCGGTACAAAGTGGAGTAGTATGGAATTCTAGCGGCGGCTATGATAGAAAAGGGGCATATATGTTCGATGGAAGCAGCAGTGATTATGTCATCATCGGCAACCAGACCGGACATTCTGAAGCATATAGGACAGTATGTGTAGGTGGATGTACCATGGCTGCATGGATCTATGTGCCAAAGACCTCTGATACTGCTAACGGTGAAAGAGTAATCCTAGGTAGGGATGATGGTAGCTCTACTTTAAAATATTCCAGATTCTTCCAATTCTTAGTCGGCACTCCTGATCGCAACTATCTCTATTTTAGGATTTTTGAAAATACTAGTAGCAACAGTGCCGAATGCGGCCCCATTGCAGAGAAAATGATTCAGAACGATACGTGGAATTTCGTCGCCGCACGATATAACTTAACACACGCAGCGATATTTGCGAATGGGACGCAAGTTGCGGCACAGGCATGCTCATTTTCAAGTTTAGTCGCCTCTAATTGGGCAAATGGAAACGAACCGATATTGGTCGGAGCATCAAGATTATCTCCTCCTTTCAGCCGTTTCAACGGTACCATCGATGACGTGATGATCTTCAACCGCTCTCTCTCAGCAGAACAGATCTTTGCTCTCTGGCAGAATAAAACGAATATCACGGTAGCACAGGAAACTATATTTGGTGAAAACTGGACTGTGCAAGCTACCCCTAATGACGGCCTCGAAGACGGGACAATGGTCACTTCCAATAATGTGACCATTTTAGATAAGACCGTTCCAACTGTAAACATCACCTTCCCAACCAATGGCTCAAATCTCAGTGCTAAAACAGTCTACTTCAATGCTACCATTTCTGATTCAGAATCAAATATTAGCATCGTTGTTTTTATCTTTAACTCCTCTTACAATTTGACTGCCAGCAACTCCAGCGGAACCTGGAATGTAACTGTCGATACGTCTATACTCCCAGAAGGATTGCAAGGCTTCAGAGTATTTGCCAATGATACTTTCAACAATATCAACAGTACTGAATTTGTGAATTTTACTGTCGATCGTACTGCGCCTTTGGTTCATACCAATACTCCTACTAATGGAGGCACCATCAGCGGCAATGCCTATGCATTTAATGGCGGATTTACTGATAACCTTACCAGCGTGCAATCCGTCATCTTCCAATTCAGCAATGGAAGTGGTATCGCTTTTAATAAGAGCGGTACCAATGTAGGCTTTGCCAACCTTTGGGAGATTTCCGGAGGGTTAAACACACTTTCTATGATGGAAAGCCAGGTGCATACGGTAACGTACTTCGCCAATGATAGCGCAGGAAACATGAACAGCACCTTCAGCATCACTGTCACTGTTGATAACACGCCGCCCTATGTGACTATCACCAATCCTGCCAATTGGTCTAATTTCAGTTCTACGACGTATAATTTCAACGCCACCATACGTAACGTTACCGTGTTATTCGAGACTAATTTCCCAGGCGAATCGCTCTTAGATACAGTTCTATTTCAAATCAGCAATGGAAGCACTCCCTTCAATAGAACTCCCACAAATAGAAGTGGTACGTGGAATATTGCTCTAGACACCTCAAGCATCGTGGAAGGAAATAACCTCCTACGAATTTATGCTAACGACTCGCGAAATAATCTGAATAGCACTCAAACTATCAATTTCAACGTCGATAGAACTCCGCCCAATATCACTTTAAACTTCCTGAACAATCCAGTGAACGACAGCAACTTCAGCATCCGCTCCAGCACCAAAATCTTTAACGCCAGCATCTTCGACAACATTACGCAAGTTAATGTGGTGTATTTCTGGTTTGACAATGGCACAGGAAAAGATTTCAACGTCACTCCTACCAATATTTCTGGACAGTGGACAGTCAGCTATAATGTGTCGACTTTAGCGGAAGGACGGCAAGGACTACGCATAGTTGCTAATGATACGGTCAACAATATCAACAATTCTGCGATGATCAATTTTACAGTAGATTTCAGTGCGCCAAATATTAATTTCCTCAATCCAATGGATGGACTTTATCATGGCCATAAGACGCAGGCCTTCAATTTGACGATAGAAGATGTCGCAACCCAAATACAAACTGCGTTGTTGACGTTTAATAACAACGCTACTCCCTTCAATAGGACATTAGCTAATAGTAGTGGAAATTGGAATACTAACGTTAATTTATCCACACTTACGGAAGGAGATCATGTAGTATATGCGTACGCTAACGACACAGTAGGAAATACAAATGATTCCATACTCATCAATCTCGTAGTTGATCTTTCTCCGCCTGCTATAACCTTCACTCAACCAGCAAATTGGTCTAATTTTAGTACGCAGACTCAGTTGTTCCGACTCACCGTTACGGAAAGTATTAGCAACATAAACACTGTTCTTCTCATGTTCAATACTAATACTACACCATTTAATCTTACGGTTACTGTTGATAGGGGTAATTATGATATCAATGTAGATATGCGTAAACTTGTAGAAGGACAGCACTTAGTGACAGCGTATGCTAATGATACAGTAGGAAATGTAAGAGATAATGTTACACTAAGTCTTAACGTTGACCGTACTCCTCCTAACGTTACCCTAAACTTTCTGAACAATCCAGTGAATGACAGCAACTTCAGCATCAGATCAAACAATAAAACGTTCAATGCCAGCATCTTCGACAACATTACGCAAGTAGATGTGGTGTATTTCTGGTTCGATAACGGCACAGGAAAGGATTTCAACATCACTCCTACCAATATTTCTGGACAGTGGACAGTAAGTTATAACGTATCTGCCTTAGCTGAGGGAAGGCAGGGATTGCGTATTATTGCCAACGACACACTCGACAATGTCAACAATTCCGCCGTGATTAACTTTACGGTTGATTTAAGTCCTCCC
>CAYJQD010000018.1:14367-17730 GCA_964372235.1 uncultured Methanosarcinales archaeon | reverse complement strand
TCCCTATTCTACATCAAGGAAGAAGAAGTATGTTTCTGGAGAGTTTGGATTGCTTACTGGTGCCAACAATTCAAAGTCGACTTCAGTAGAGTTTCTGAAATCTTTCTGGTCTGGAACTACTGGAACACCAAAGGCAAAGTCTCCTTCTGCTGCTGAATTACCATCTCTCAGTAGAGTGGTGTTGTACAAAGCTGTACTTAAAGCTCCTGCTGGGGTATACGCATTCAATCCTGTTGAAGGCGCTGATACTCCAGAAATTGCTTGTGTACCAGTGTAGGTGTCTGTAGCAGAGTCGGTGTCTGTGGTAGTGAAGCCGAAAGCTGAATCAACTTGAGCAGCAGTAGCAGCGTTCAAGTTGCTGAAGTCAAACGCACTGTCTTGTGCAGCGAAAACGCTCTTGATCTGCGCACCAGCAGCACTTCCAAAGTTGTACAAGATATCACTTACAATACCAATTCTTACGCTTGCTGACGTGGTACCCATAAAACCTGCCCACTTAGCAGTGCTTCTGGAACTGCTTAAGTTCAGCCTGGTTACGTTACCAGCCTGTGCAAGAGCAGACTGTGCAGAAGCTTCTGAAAGCCTGCCTGTTTCATTAACAGTTACAGATGCTCCTTCTGCTGAGTTACTTATATCTACCGCAGCTGCCAATGATGCTAACATCATCAACATTACGGCGGACAATACTAAAATTCTATTTTTCATTTATTTTCCACCTCTAATTTTTTTGGTTTTTCTTGAATAGTGTATTTATATCCCCACCCCCATTGAACTAATGGAGTTCATAAGCACACTAATATTATGAACATTAGTTATGTTTGTGATGATATAAACATATATTCTAGAACACAAATCAGAACTGTATGATATATAAATTTTTATTGTAATTTGAAAATAGGGACAAAATAAAAATTATTTTTATTAAAAAAATAACTTTTTGAGAGTAGTTATTGCACTCAACCATAAATTTTAAATAGGTTTCAATTTTTATTCTTGCCTGAAATGGTCCAAGCTAACATCAAAAACATATCTGTTAGCTTTTTCTCTACTTTTTATTTTAGCTATTTTAACTAACGAGGATCCGCATCTCCATAACGGTTTTCTGCGGATCCATGAAAAAAGGTAGAGGTAAGGCCATCGGATGACCAGATGAAAAGGTGACAAACAGATGCGGAGGTAGAGAAGCATGGCAAAAAAACGTGCGACAAACAAAAATGATTACGATGATTATCGCTTAGTAGCAAGAAAAAATAAAGAAGAATACTGTGGAAATCTAAAAACAAGTAATTTTATGATAAAAAATACAAAAGTGGGAACAGAAAAACCTTTTATCATCGCCGGCCCATGCGCGATATATACGAGAGGACAGATACGAGAAAGCGCCAGATTTGCAAAAGAAACAGGTGCTGATATGCTGCGCGGAGGAGCGTACAAGCCTAGAACATCTCCTTATTCTTTCCAAGGATTAGGTTTGCCGGCATTGGAATACTTAGCTGAAGCAAGCGAAATAACAGGGTTGCCCTTTGTAACCGAAGTATTAGACCAAGGCAAAGTAGAAGAAGTAGGAAACTATGCTGATATGTTTCAGATCGGCGCGCGCAATATGCAAAATTTTTCGCTGCTGCGAGACGTTGGACAATATGCAGCCGAACATGATAAAGCAGTCCTTCTTAAGACTGGCTTCTTGCCCACCATTAAAGAAGTGTTATGCGCCGCAGAATATATAGCGATAGAATATCATCGGCTAGGAAGATTGCCCAAAGTAATCATCTGCGAACGAGGCATCAATGAACAATATGATGGAATGAGGAATACTCCGCGGCCAGATTTTTTATTAGAATTGCGCAAAGCAACCTATCTTCCGGTT
This sequence comes from uncultured Methanosarcinales archaeon, assembly GCA_964372235.1. Taxonomy (GTDB): domain Archaea; phylum Nanobdellota; class Nanobdellia; order Woesearchaeales; family GW2011-AR9; genus JACPIL01. The sequence goes on along the minus strand of CAYJQD010000018.1, from coordinate 15,863 downwards.
ATAGGTGATCCAAGCCATTCTACCGGCAGAAGAGAGATGGTTCCAAAAATAGGGATCCGATATCTTGAAGCTGCCGCCAACGGCTTGCTTATCGATATCATCAGCGATGCTCAGGGGCCTGAAATAAATGGGATAGAAGTTTGTGATTATGAACAAGGGATGAGGTATTCTGAATTCAGAAACTTCATGAAGGAATTAAAAAAATAGAAAGCATCTCAGGAATGAAGTATTGTGGAAGGCTTATTCTATTACTAAATAAAGGTAATAAGTATTTCCTGTTGTCGCATTTACCGGCACTATGAGTTCATAATCTACCACGGAGCTGTTTAAAAAATCTTTATTATTTATATGAACATCTACTCCAAAGGCAAAGTCTTCGGTCACGTTCGGATCTGCGACATCAGTAAAGATGCCGCTTTGGTAGCGATCTTCTTGAAATACGCCGCTGGCGTTATAAGAGTTTAACCCTATGATGGGAACGTTGGTCACCCCAGCGATGGTAGCGGTGCGGTTAAAAATAGATGAAGTTGAATCGGTATCATTAAAATCAAAAGTCCATGCGGCGTCTACTACGTCAGCTGCTGCAGCGCGAAGCGAGCTAAAATCAAAGCTGTTTCCGGTGCTGGCAAAAACGGATTTTATTTCATTTTTAGATACTCCAAAATTGAAGATAAAATTGTCATCAAGCCCTATGGCGACCGTTGCTGAAACTTCGCCAAAATAACCTTGCCATTTGTTGGTTTTTGTTATAGTGGTAATATTTAATTCTTTTTTACTGCCTCCTTGCACCGTATCGGAAAGAGAAGTGGTTTCGTTCAAAGCGCCAGAACTATTTCCTATCTGCAGCTGCGCATTCAAGACATCGGAAGGAGGAATTAGTAAGCTTATAGGTATCTGCAGGGCTTGGAAGAAAGTCGTCTGAGTGCTATTAAAGTTGTTCCTGGTATCATTGGCAAAAAACCGTACAATATATTGGCCGTGCAGCAAGGGGATGGCAAAGCTGCTGTTATATTTAGCGCCAAGCGCAGAGGATAACGTAATATTTTGCTGAGTTCCGTTAGGAAAAGTAATGCTGGCAAACACAAAAGAGACAGCAACGTTATCAGTCACGTTAGCAGCGATCTCGATTGTAGCAGTTTCGTTAAAAGAGCTGTTGGCGACAGGAATAAGCGAGGTAACCTGCGGCGGCTGGTCGTCTACGATTTCAAAGATAGTGGTCTCTGTCGCATTGATGTTATTGAAAGAATCATTGGCAATTATGCGCACCGAGTAAATGCCTACTTCATCGGTCTGTAAGAAAATGCCATCGTAGATAGTATTGTTGTCTGCGTCCGATAAAGGAAGCTGGACGATGCTTAAGTTCGGCAAAGATATCTCAGCAAACACAGTATCAACTTTTATATCATCAGTAACGTTGGCGGAGATCGTAACAAATGTTGATAGATTAAATTCGCTGCCGGCGAGGGGGGTGAGATTTATAACTTTGGGAGGATTCC
>CAYJQD010000018.1:0-14357 GCA_964372235.1 uncultured Methanosarcinales archaeon | reverse complement strand
GACGATAAATGTTTTACGCGATATTTCCAAGTCTTGGGAATTGGTCAACACCAACGTCCATGTTCCGGGATAATTGAGCAGAGTCGTAAGGTATTGGTCCTGCGCCTGCTTTTTATTGTCTACGCTTATCAACGGGCTGTGCCGGACCACGGTCTCATTAGCATCGATCCAGACAAAGTGGACAGAACTGCAGCATAGCAGCGCGAACGCAGTGGTATAAACTGTCTCCCCCTGGTAAAAAAAAGTATCTTGCTTGGTGCGTGCAGAATCGTTGTAGATGATCAAAACTCTTGCCGTAACATTATCGATAGCAGAAGCGGTTGTAGAAGAGAGGGAAGAATATCCATCTACGGTAACGAGCTCATTGTCCGGCTCCTTGGCAGAGGTAGGCACGGTGATCTTCGCGATGATCTTGACGGAATTGCCCTGCCCTCCTAAAACCCCTGTATCAGGTATAGTATCTCCATCTGTATCAGGTAAAGGTGTTATCTTATCGGACTTGAAAAGCTGCACCGCCCAGCCTAGTTTTCTGGTAAAATTAATGTCGATCGTATCTGAGATATTCTGGTTATTAAAAACCTCGTGTTCAAGAAAAAGAGAAGTTCCTATACCGATATCTTCTACATAATCAGGGATGATCTGTATCTTCGGCCGTATGGTAGTAGTGTCCAGCACTGAGCCGGATTCGGTAGGCAGCAGCAAGAAAAATACTGATGCGGTGATATTTGTTTTTTCGACAGTGTTCGTCGGTATGTTAGAAGGTATGGTGATTCGTACTGTGATATTGACCTGCTGGTTTGGAGCTACGCTGCCCAGGTCAGGCATCAGATTCATATTTGTGTCCGGAACAGCGGTGCCGTTAGGATAAAAAAAATTCACAGTTAATCCGTTGCTGGAGGTGGCGCTAAGATCGATCACTTCTGCCGTGGCTAGATTATTCACGACGGTATGATTGTATGAAATAATAGTGTTCTTGAAAACCTGCGAAGAGCGGGCCGGGAAGATGATGATCTTGCCTATTGTTGTGGTGTCGACGGCGGAATCGCTTGCTCCGGAAGAAGCAGTAGCAAGAACAGTTGTTTTTTCCTGCGTTCCCGGAGAAACATCGCCTATGGAAATATTCATCTGGAAACTAACATTTTGGTTTGGCGCGACTAAGCCGAGATCAAGTTTGCCGTTTCCGTTGGTATCCTGAAGCAAAGTGCCGTTTAGAAAGCTAAGGTTTACTGCAAAATTATTGCTGGAAGTTATATTTAGGTCGATAACTTCTTGATCATTTCCCAGATTAGTAACAGTGTGAATATATGTTTTAGTGGTATTTGCTTTCCCTGAACTGGTATGGTCTGGGAAGATAAAAATATGGGCGATGCGTGTACTGATATTCCCCATGTTATCCTCTATCTGCGTCGGCAGGTCAGTACCAGAACCTCGTGCTGCAGAAACATGCAACTTGAACGACGCTCCCGGAGTAAGGCTTAGGTTTTCCCACGGAATACGTACTTCGATATCGGTCCGATCTGGATTGCCGCCGATGATGTGGTCTTCGATAGTTTTTTCATTTGTAAATGTTCCTGGCATGTCTACTCCATCTCCAGTCAACTGGTCAGCAGATCCGGATGGCACATAGGTTGAGATAAAAAGGTCGTACTGCTGACTATTTCCATTCCACATGATCCTGGCGAGCTTATCGGTGCTGTTCATGTATCCGTCGCCGGAAACATCAAAGTAGATCAAAAATGTCGGCGTAGCTGGTGCTCCCGATAAGCGGCGAAAATACGTAAAATAATATGTTTCATTCCAAGTTTGAGCAAACTTAATCAGGTCGCGGCCTGCATGCCCAACTACATCCGCATCGGTAGAACCGGAGATGCCATCTGAATTTACATTGTTAGAATTGGTAAAAACCGCATCCCAGTCGCTCATATTGCCATCGATAGTTATGCTCTTCAGCAGCATTACATCGCTCCCCTCCCCTAAAGCAGGATCGCCGGGAACTATTTTTTGAGTGTAGATCTCTCCAGAGATGAGGTCGTCTCTGATTTTAAGCCACTGACCTAAACATCGATCCTGCGAAAAATCAAAAAAACTGCACTTGTAAAGGTTAGGCCCATCGGCAACTGCGGTATAGATTATGTGATCATACGTTGCATCCAGCAAAGGGTTGAACGAGAAAATATCGTTAAACTTGATTCCTGAAGCGAGCGGATGGATGCCGCTGCCTTCCTGATCCATCTCCAGCAGCTCATCGATATCTTTCTCGATAATTATATTGACGAAAGTTAGGTTGACGATAGATCCATTAAACATCGGAATTATGGTGAGATTGTAGGTGCCGGGCAGGATCTGGCTTCCATCCTGAGGATAGACGGTGTCAAAAAATTTATTGCCGCTTCTTAGCCTGATTATGGACAGGACGGACAGGCCGCGCCGATCCTTGATGCGCCCTTTCAGCTTTACCAGTTTCTCGGGTACAGTAGTTTTAGAAAAGGGCTGGCTTTCCCAGACTGCATCGAAGAAAGTTTTTTCGCTCGCGGCGTTGCCTGAAGTATCGGTAGCGCTCACCAACAAGCTGTATCGTCCAGCCGCTCCAGGCAGGGTAAATGAAGCTGTGTACATGTCGCCTTCAGCCTTCGTCACAGAAAGTTCTTTAGGATCACCTTTTGGATCAGAAACAGAAGCAGTTACTGTATCGACCGCAACATTGTCTTCTACAGAAAAAACAAAAGTGATGGTTTCTGAAGTTTCAAATTCAGAGTTTTTTATCGGAAACAGGATGGAAATACGCGGAGCAGAAACATCTTTCTGAGGAGGATATTTTATATTTCCTCCATCAGTACTGCTCTCTGCAGGAATCTGATTTATTTCAGCAGTATTATTTCCAGCAGCTTTACCTAGATATGAAAGAGCACCCGTTAAAAAGCCAGATTCAAAAAAGAGGAGGACAATATTTATGACGACCAGCAGGATGATAATAATCAGCAATCGTTTATTTTTTTTATCCAAAAAATCTCCCCCCTTCTTTGGTAATAGTTACCTATAGTTATTTAGCCAAGTTTTTAATTATATCTTCATTCTAACGAATATAACAAAAATAAGTTACATGCGCAAAATAAGGATAACGACCTTCCTTAGTAGTGACAAAATTTTAAATATAACCCCGTCAGCACTCGTTTATGGAAATTCACAAAATATTACAAATGGTCGCGTATGTACTTCTTGTTGTGACCTTATTACATTTGTCTGTGTACGTCATCAACGATTATTATGGTGGAACTTCAGCTTCAATCTTCTCCCGTAACACCTCAATATCATGCAATGAGCGCTGTGAAGATATCTGTGAGCATAACCAAAGCTGCGAAAAAGAGTGTTTGTTTGAGCAATGCGGATCAGGAAACAAGCCATTATTAAAGTGATTTTCTATAAATGAGAAGACCAGTCACCTGATCTATCCTATTTCAAAATCCTCTATTCTATTTCAAAATAGATGTCCACGGAACTGGTTCCTCCTTTGTAATCTCGCAACAATGCCGGCATTTTTATCTCGTAATCGTAAGTGCCAAAATTTCCTACTTGTGAAGTGTTGATTTTGGTTACGAAAACTAGATCTTCTTTAGTAACAGAATCAAATTCCCCATTGGCATCATCCGAATAATCCCATAAAATTCCTGTTACAAAGGTGCTGCTGTTGGTGCTATTTACGATGGGAACATGATGGATAGTGCTTCCATAAACATTAAATGTCGTGGTTTGTTTAGGAGTACCGCCAATATTGCTAAATGTATTATTAATAGAATCACTGAAATTGGTCATGCCTAGAATAGTATCCAACTCTACAAAATCGTTGAAAGTAAAGGTAGTATCATTCTTCCGGCCCAACGCTTGTAGAGAACTAAAATCTAAGTTGCTGTCGGTATCTGTTATAAAAATATTCTTAATATCAGATTGTATATCAAACAAAAAATCTGAAGCCAATCCCAGCCCTAAAAAACCGGTAGCTTTGCCAAAAAAGGTAAAATAAGAACTGATAGAAAGATTTTTTGAAGCATTATTGTTTAATTCATCTGATTCTATTATTGAATCATCGGGATCTATTTTAACCTGGATGCTTCTTTGGCCTATTTTTGTGGTTAAGTTAGATAAAAGCACTTTAGTCGAAAATGCAGATATATTAATTGTAAAATTTTGTATTTCCAATCCGTTGTCTAAAAATTGAATAAGTACACCCAAAGCATCAAGATCTCCTACATTGCGTATGGTAGCATTTATGGTGATATTCTCGCCCTCAACAGGATTGTTATTGCTAAAATGGATCTCAGAAGAATTTACGGCAAGATCGATGGCGCTGAAAATTTGATTGCTTCCTAATGTTGTCATCTGAGAGCCTATAGTAAAAGAAGTATATTCCGAATCATTAACATTGCCGAACGAATCGTTGGCAAGTATTTTTACAGAATATTCACCGTTCAATTCTATAAGAGTAAAATCAGCCGCATAGGTGCTGCCTGCGAAGGGAACGAGAAGAATCTCTTTTTTTGTTTTATTAGGCAAGGTGATTTCGGCATAAACCAAACTTACTTGTGTATTGTCATAGACATCTGCTAAAATCATCACTGCATCAAATTCTGCTGAAGAAGTTCCTTCTATAGTTTGCAGGTTAGAAACTGAAGGAGGAATGTTATCTAGAACAAAAAAATTGACTTTATTAGAAGAATTGACTTTATTAAGAGAATCATTAGCAATAACCTGCACAGCATATGCGCCTCCTATCGAAGTATTTGAAAACCTGCCGGAATACAAATTTTCAATAGTATTTTTAGAGATATTATTTTTAGATAAAACAACCTCATCGATGTATCCATTAGGAAGTGTAACAAGGGCAGAAACATATGATATGCCATCTGGATCGACGAGAAAAGCTGATATATTCACAAAAGAGGAAGAGTTTAGTTCTTCCGGAGAAACATATGGGTCTGAAATGATCGGGCCATTGTTTTCTGCTAAAACAGGAGTCAAGAAGATTAAAACAAAAATAATTACCGATAGGATCAATCTACTTTCTCCTAGAATATTTCCTCTTCTTTTCATTTTCCATCTAAAACAAAAAAAATTATAGATCCTGAAGTATGTTTTGTGAATAGTATCTGTGATAATGATTGACCGTCTGAAGGAACTGTTTTTCTTCAATACTTGTTTCTCTTAACAACTCATTGTACATTGATGCAGTTTCGTTCAGAAGATGTTTCAGATTAAGGAAATCTTTACTTTCCACACAGGAATGCAGCTGATTCAACTTTATTAACAAACATAGTTTTTTATGCAGGCGAGGTATCTTTTTATTGAACGAATTATCATCATGCTTATCTTTTGAAGCGACCGCCATAGATTCTTTATTAGCCAGGATCACGTGGTAAAGCTTGACCGCTTGATCGAAGTTTAACGTATTCACATAGGTGTCTGCTTCAGCATACAGCAGAGGGATAGTGAAATCTTTTAATGCTTCCAGCCCTGCTTTTTTATATTCCCCGGAAGCATAATTTAAGTAAGGGAAAGAATTTCCTGAAAAGGACGGCGATGCATGAGGGGTTCTCTCCCAGCTTTGATGGGACGTAAGAGATACATGCTGGTTTTGTGCGACGTGGTGGATTTTTTCTTGGGAGACATTTTCTTGAAAATTTATTTTTCTATCCCAAGCATCAAAATTATTTTCTCCTTTCTTAACGAAGATATCTTTTAATTGTTTGACTAGACCCTGTAGCTTTTCAGTTTTTATTTTTTTAGCTATCTTCTGTCTAAAAATAGAGCTGGAGCTTTGTTCTTGCTGCTCCTTATCTTTTTGTTTACGGCGCCCTTCTGAAAGTAAAGGAGGGTTAGGATTTTCTAGTCCCTTAGAATGTGGGGAAGGATTATTTTTATCTTTTTTTCTTGCCGAATGTATCACATGATAGATGATAAGTCCCAGTATTGCTACTGCTCCTAAGAAAATCCCTATGTCATAAAAAGACAATTTGCCCATGTAATCAAACACGGCAAACCCGGTTATCGCTGAAGAGATAGGATTTCCCGATGTTTCAGCAGAATGTTTATTGAATTCTGGCAGCACTACTGTTTTTATAGTCCGAAGCGCATCTGAGCTTATATCTTTATTAATCACATAGCTGTAAGAGAGAGTATTTAGTTCATCAACGCTTTTCTTAAAAGAGGCAGGATCTACCCATTCAAATCCCGTACTCAAAACCGCTTCATTTTTTTCTACAAGGCCGCCTGAAAATTCTAAAAGAAGAACATCATTAAGGCTTCTTCCGGAAACAGAAACTTCTTTATTCACTACAAAAGACTTACTTTTAGTTCCATCATAATATTCTATAGTAAAAGGCACTATTTTAGAGATAACCTGGATTTTTTCCTGCGTTTTCTTAATCTCCTTCAAGTACTTCTCCTGTTTCCTTTCAGAATCTATTTTTTCTTTGGCTAAGAATTCCTTGACGAAGGCCGCGACCTCGTTTTCTTCCCAGGAAGAGTCAAATTCTTCTTCTGAGCCGCGTTGAAAATTAGAAGGAGTGGTTTTTCTGATTGAGGCAATTTTATCTTTTTTTTCCTGTATCTGTTTTTTTATTTCCTCGGGAGCTTTTGACTTTAATTCACTTAACTCCTTAATCAGCTTCATCACTTCGACTTTGCTTTCTTTAAGTTTATCCTCTAATCCCAGAATCTTTACCTCTTTGTCATCCTTAAGGTTTTTTATAAGATCATTGATTCCGTTAAGAACTTCTCTTGCTAAGTCAATAGACTCATCCGCTTCGTTGATTACTTCTCCGTTATCTTCATCCTTACCAATGTTTTCCATTCCTTCCTGGGTTATTCCTGCAGTCTGATTTAGTGGATCAGAATAACTGCCGCCAGGGAGAGAATTGGAATCGATTAATAAGTCTAAAGTTGACACTTCGGACGATAAAGGTCCTGCATTGCCTGCTTTATCTACCGCTGATACTTTATAATAATATATTTCACCCTCCTCAAAAGAATCAATGAAACTTATTTCTGTAGTGGTTTTATACACATCCCCCATCACATTTGCAGCAGTTGATTTGTAAATGTTGTAATAGCTTATGTCGTCTTCTTTATTATACCAAGTTAATTCTATCTCTCCTTTATTTTTTTTAATTAAGTTTAATATTCCCGGCGCGGCTGGAGCAGCAGAATCTATGATAAAAGTCTTTCCTTCATTAATAGCAGACCCTATATTTCCGGACACATCGGTCGCAGAAAATAAGAAATATCCGCTAGTCCAATTTTCAGAAGCACCGATAGTAAATGAACCGCTCCAAGCTGTGCCTGATGAATCCTGGCCAGATAAAATAATCGGACGGGGTTCGGAATTTCCAAGAACGTACTTTAATGTTGGTTCTATAACGAATTCAGAGGTTTTTAGAGTCAAAGAAATAAGCCCTGCTTTAAGAGGTAAAATTTTATTTAATTTTATTTGAGCAGTTGGTGGGAGATCTACATTAAACATTACTTTGTTCTCAGCAAAAGCTCCGCTGCTTTCTTCGCATTTAACATAATAAGTATATGGTTTTTGCTCTAATCCGGTTAGTATTTCTTCGTGCTCTGTCATCCCGGTATACAAAAACCCATCCATAGCATCAAAATGCTGGTTTTTATCCATACTATATTTACACACTGCATCTCTATTTGTCGATATTTTCAATTTTACATAAGGGTTGGTTATTTTTTGGGCAGTAGTAGGAGATTGATTAAAAATCAGCAAAGGACCAGAAGAATTGTAATAGGTATGAACAATAATTGTGCTATTGGTATTGAAGGAAGTATGGTTATAATTTACACCAGTATATTGGACATAGGCTTGGTAAGTTCCGGGTAAGTTGCTGTTACATTGAATGTTCCAGGAAGGATTGAGAGAGACATTTCCGTAGCCAGAAATATTTCCTAAATAGACTGTCTGGTTGGTCAGGAGAGTTATTCCGGAATTTGATGGCAGAATCAAATTTGCAAAGAGGTTTGTTATATTATTTGAGCCGCTATTTTTTACATTAATAGCAGTCAGCGATCCGGAATCAGGATAAATTCCGCATAGATGAAGAGTAGTAGGGCTTAATGAATCTGCGACCATTAAGGCGCTGACCAAGGAAGAGCTTATGAGGAATAGCAACAGCCCCAACCACATCTTTCCTCTTCCCATCTCTTTTTTTATTTTTTTAACCATATTATATTTTTAAGGCTCGTCATCCTGCTCTTTTGAAGGCTGTTGCTTCTTGTTTTCACCGATTCTGAGGCTTTCTATTATTTTTTGATCAGATTTCATACCCTTTTCGATGCACGCTTCCAGGTATTTACTCAAAGGACACTGTTTCAGAATAGCAATTATTTTAGCTTGCGCATGAAGATCGCCGCTCAAGCCTATGTTGACCCGTTTTGCTTTTTTAGAATTTTGTTCGGGAATTTGCATTTTTATGATAAGTATGATTGTTTTAATATTTATATCTTTCTATTTTTATTTATTTTTATATTTTTATAATTTTAACTAAATTCATGATTAAAATGTATTTTAATTTAAATATTTTTCTATTTATGATTAAAATTATGATTAAAATATTTTTATGATGAAAATATCATTTTGAGCTTAAATTTGATAAAAAATCAAGAAAATTTGTTTCATTCCCAAAAAATCCAATTGAAAAAACTTTTGGCACCCTTGTTTAAAATAATTTTGTCAAAATTTCAAAGCACTTTGCAACCCTTCTCAGAAACTTAAAGGCCATTCAACTCGGCCAATTCGATTGGTGTGCAATACTACAGATTATGTACAGCGTCCTTAACGAAACATTTAAAAGCGTCACTACCTAAATTAACATAAAAACCATTCCTCATAAAAGATTCTCGAAAATGCGCCTGACCCAAAAGAAAACTGAAGAAATTATGCTTTCCATTCTAGGAGAAGAAGGATTACCTTTGATCAAAGAGCTTACCGGCAAGCAAAATGTCTCTGAGTTTGAGTTGGCAGACAAGCTGAAAAAAGATATCAAAATTGTACGGAAGATGCTCTATCTTCTGTACAACCATAATTTAGTCAGTTTCATCCGTAAAAAAGACAAGATAAAAGGATGGTACATCTATTACTGGACCCTTCAGCCAGAAAGCATAAAATTTAGTTATATCAAACGAAAAAAAGAATTGTTAGCTAAACTTCAGCAGCGCCTGGAAGAAGAAAGCAGAGAATTATTCTTCACCTGTCCCAATCGCTGCGTACGACTTAATTTTGACCAAGCTATGGACTTTGAATTCCACTGTCCTGAATGCGGTGAATTGTTATCTCAAGAAAATAATTCTGAGAGAATAGAAACCCTGCGTAAGAAAGTGGCAGAGATTCAAGCAGAATTAGAAGAATTGATGGAGAAACGAAAAGCACGAAAAACAGTATCCGAAGCTCGAAAAAAGAAAGTTAAAGTCAGGAAGCAAGAAAAACGAAAGACCAAAGCCACAAAGACAGCGAAAACAAAAGCAAGCAAAAAGAAAAAGGAATAATCATTAAAAAATAGAATAAATTATCTTCTTCTCTTAAGTGCTTTTTGGATGTTAATTTCTTCTTTTAACACTTTTCCGGTTAACTTTTGGATGTTCATTTCCATGGAAGCTACCCTTCTTTCCAGGAGAATAAGAACACGCAAGGAGTACACTATCGCTAAAAGCGTTCCAATGATAACTGCTAGAATCACTTGTTGAATTTCTAATAGAGCCATTTGCTGCACCTCTTTATGTAATATCTACTTCTCAAAACAATATTTTAAGATATATAAACATTACGGTAGTCCTAATGTAAATGTTTATAAAATAAGCTCCAAATTAAGATACTATGGATGGATATGAACAGTTATTGAAGAAAGCCCAAGAAGAGCTTCCGGAACAAGCGCAGGGCGGAGAACGGTTTGTTATCGAAAAGATCAAAGGCCATCTAGAGGGAAATAAGACTGTCTTGGCTAATCTTAAGCAGATCGCGAAGAGTTTGCATCGGGATGAAAATCATTTGTTGAAATACTTGCTGAGGGAATTGGCTACGCCAGGAAAATATGAGAGAGGAGATCGGGCTATCTTAGGTACAAAAGTGGCTGCCTCGGTCATCAATAAGAAAATCAAAAAATATGCTAGCGAGTACGTCTTTTGTTCTGAATGTAATAAACCTGAAACCACATTAGTGGAAGAAAAAGGAATTACATATCTACGATGCCAAGCTTGCGGAGCAAAAAAACCAGTTAAGAACATCTAAAATGAATTATGTCGTTGCAGTTAAGCAAAGTCAATTTGGATTATTGATAGTGATTACTGATGCAGACATCATCGGTAAAAAATTTGAAGAAGAGAGATTGCAGCTGGACTTGACTAAGAAATTCTACCAAGGAGAGATTAAAAGTAAGGAAGAGACTAAGCAGATCATGCTGGGTGCACGGCATTTGCATTTGACTGGTAAAGGAGCAGTGGCTATCGGAGTGGAGATGGATTTAGTCGATTCGAAGAAGATTATTTTTATTGACAAGATTCCGCATGCGGAAATTATGTGTGAGTGATACCTTAAGTTTATAAAGAAAATGGTTAATTTTCTTTTTTTATGGCTGTCCCTTATTGTTGTGGTTCTTCTATGGACTAAAAAGATGAATTTATCCCATAAAACTTCCCAACCCAACCTGCTTATCCTTCTCTTTGCCGAAGATCATGTCTACCTGCGCTTGGACCATGTCCAAAGTCTGTTTTAAGTAAGGAGAAAAATCATACTTCTCAGCTAGCTTTAAGGAAGGGATCAAGTATTTGATTACTGATCCTTCTGATATGGTGAATATCAATTTTCCACCACAAGTAGAACATTTGTTGATTAAAGGTGGTCTTCTGAATTTAGAGTTGCATTTGACACAGCGGAACTGCTGCATAGAAAACTTACGTAAGTTACCTTTGATGTCGCGTAAGAAATGTTTCTGGATGACTAATTTAGCCACGTCGTCCATATCTACCGCGCGGACTTTCTTGGCAATTTCCATCTGCCCAAATAATTTCTCTTCCATAGAAGGGAGTATCTTATAGGCAGAACATTGGATGCCTTTGTTGAAATTATCAACATGATGGGTAAATCCGTAGCCTTCATATTGTCTCTCTGTTCCTAAGCGGTCAGAAAGCTGTTCCACTTTTTTCTTCTCTGGACCATATTTGACTTCCCACGGATTTTTTAATTCCAAGGAAGCTTCGTACAATTCCAAAGGATATCTCCAGACTACATCTATCCCATGAACCTGATCGTCAACTTCGGTTGGATCAAGGAAAGACGTAAGAACCAAAGGAGCATCCATGGTCGATCCGCGGGTATTAGGAAGGAATTGACGAGAGAAGTTCAAAAGAGCATCCATGAGTAACATCACTGCGGCTTCATCACCGTCACAGTCGCGTCTAAGCCCGGCATGAAACGTCGGATGGGCTAATAATCCTTGAGTCTGAGAAGAACCGATTATTCTTCCCACTAATCCGGCAGAAATATGTGGAGCAAGAGCAATCACCAAATGCCCTGCTAAGTCTTCTTCCTTTTTAATATTGTAAAAAGGTTTCAGACCATAAAATTGAACTAAGAGATCATCTACAAATTGAGAAACCCTTTTTAGCACTTTAGGGGCAGACTCATCTAATGAATCAAAGCCCGGGAGGATGATATCTTGCGGCTTAAGTTCCAGAATTTGGTTATCATGAGTCAATTCCTGACTATTAATATCTCTTAGGTATCCCAACTCACGCAATTTTTCGACGGAAGTGCCTATTTCTTTAGGCTTGAAATGAGTGACAGGTAATTCAGTACAATCATATCGAGTAGTGCCTTCTTTGTTGACATACACATCGTGTTTAGCGCGAAGGATTCCTTTAGCAAGATGTTCCACCACATGGTTTTTGTTGGAAGTTCCGCGCACCCCTTTTATGATGTCAGCATGGATTTTTTCTCCTAATCTTTCTTTGGCTTTGGTAAAATAATATTGGATATCAATATCTGCATTTTTGTAGGGAAAAGTCTTTCCATGTCGGCAGGTGTCTTTTTCCAGAAGGCCGCAATAATTACAATTATATCGTTGAACACATGCCTTCCCACATTCTTCACAACTGCGATAGACCATCTCTTTACTGCAGTGCGTACAAAAAAATGTTGGAAAAGAGCTTTGTACTTTTCCTGCTTCCATAGCGGATTGAAAACTACGTAATCTATCTCCTTCTTCCCCTACGGGAAATAAGACTTGCGGGCTCCCTGTAAGATGACGCATTTTTGCTTTTTCAGGCCTTCCCATCCTAGCTCCGATGAAAGTCCCAGCCTTATCGCGAAGTTTTATGGAACTTATCTTATTTATCAGCTCTAGTCCATCTTTTTCTTGAGAAAGGGAAAGTTCTGCATTTTCTACATCAGCCTGATCATTGATGTTAAAACAAAGTGCAAGCACAATTGCTTCTTCTCGTTCCAGGACAATATTTTCTTTGTTTACAACGCTATGAGGAATTCCAAGGAATTCGATAATTTTTTTTCCTTTACGATGTAATTCTTGATTTTGATAATAGGGTGTAATTATTTTCTTAATCCCATTTTCATCTTTTTTTATTTTTCCTTGTTTCAACCATTGCCATAAGGTCAAGACATCTTCAGAACTAATTAGTTTCCAATAAAACGTATATTCTGGGTGTAAAGGTATGCCAAGATTCCTACTGAGAGCTATGGCTTCTTCGACAGTAGGAAATTCATACAAAGGAGAAGATATGATTTTTTGGAGATGTTCTTCTTCTACATTTACTCCTTTGGCTGCCACAGAAATATTTCCATCGTATTTTTCCTCTATAACTTTTTCAACTTCCTGCGCCCACCATTCCGGACAATATCCAACCGGAGCAAGATAATGTCCATTTTCGGAAAAATCACCATAATTAAACATGATGTCCCCTAAAAAAAGGATTTCCTCTACTACATAATTATGCTGCCGGGCGACTTCTTCTGTTTTCAATTTTAAAACAGAACCATCTTTAAGGCGTACAATCGGACCTTCGAGTGTATCACAGATAGTAACCGTCGCTCCTTTTCCTGGACGTTCCACTTTCAATTGCGTTCCGATGGCAATATATTTTTCCAAGACCATAAGAGTGGCAGGATGCATGCCTGCAGCAGAAAATCCGGATACACGACTGCGGCCATAACGTAATCGCAACCCTCCTGTTCCTAAGGGATAGGTCAAGATGGGTCTTCCTGCTACCATGTCCATAATAAAAGTATTATTAGCTTTGACCGTCTTCTTCGCCGCCGCCAGCTTATCCTTATCTTTGGCCGCAGCGTGCTGAGCATGGATTTTCTCTTTCAACTGCAAGAATTCATTCATAAATTCCCATTCTAGGCCAAAATCCTTCCCCCATTTAGAAAGACGTTTCCACAATTTAGGTGCTTTTTGGCATAAACCTTCGGCCATAACTAAAGCCATCCCGCCACGGATGAAGTTAGTCTCAATACGAGGAAGATCTTTGTAGTTTGATACCTCAATTTCTTCGGTTGGATCACCATCTACCTCAACCGGTAAATGCGAAGCCATGAATCTAACTTCGTCGTCAGAAGGACGATACTGCAAGTTAGTTACCCGCTCATGATAATCTTGGATCTCGATGATGAAGCGATTTAGTTCTGATTCATCTGGATCATAAGGATAGTAACCCATCTTGATCCGAACATAATCAGCAAGGATCACTGACGTAGAAGCAGCGGTTCCTCCCGCTCCACGGATAGGACCAGCATATTGCAAAGCGAAATATTCTTTTCCGTCTTTTCTTTTTTTAATTTTTAAACCGATAAAACCTTCCAATGGAGCGGAAACTATTCCTAAGGTTAGATAGGCAAACCCGACCCGGATACCTACTTCCATGGCTTCCTGTTTGTCTTTGAACTTGCAATGCTTCTCTTGGGCAACTTCTTCAGCGATCTTAAATCCCACCCTCCAATCAAGAAGACCGTATTCTTTCTCCAACTCTGTTATACGCTGTGTCACATTTGAATCAGTTATTTGCGGCGCTACTACCGAGATTAATCCTACTACCCGCTCAGCCATGTTTTTAGCGAGGGGGATGGAAACGTCTAATTCTGGATCAAGCCCTTTTTTTCTAGCAGCTTTTGCTAGATCGTACGCTTTATGGATATCTTTTCCTATCTTGTCAAAATACTGTTGTATATATGGCGAAGCTTTCATGTCATCTCTTTTGTATCTATCCTATTCACTTACTCTTTTCTAGCTTACTCATAATCAACCAAACTTGAGTACCTTAACTTCCCGTGTCTTAAGGTTGACCAAAGG
>CAYJQD010000017.1:0-18269 GCA_964372235.1 uncultured Methanosarcinales archaeon | reverse complement strand
TAATTTACTCATAATCATGTGATGTTGATGATAGGGAATGTCCTATTTCTTAGGTTTACCAAAAGACTATGTCTTTTGTATATACAAAGGGCTTTTTCATGTCCTTTGATATATGATAATGAAGCCCGCGTCACTAACGCCTGAGTTCACAGCTTGGCTGAAGCCGTGTGCTCCCACAGGTACTCTCTGTGGCGGGCTATTTTTCTATTATATGGTGTAGTATATAAATCCTTTGGTGCAGAATTCTGGAATAGAAATTATAGGTTATACGGATTATATCCTTGTCCTTTGAGCCATTGGAGGTACTTCTGAGAATTTTCAGTTCTTCGGGGAACGGATACTCTGGCTCCTTTTTCATACTCACCAATTAAGACTCTGGCGCTCCGAGGGTTGGCAAAGCCTAGGCGTTTTATTAAATCGCTTACTGTTAACCCGGCTTCTTGACGAATTCTTCTAGCCCGCATTCCATCAAAATTAGGAATCGATAAAGGATTTGGTCGGTCTAACTCTTCTAACAATGCTTCTAATTTTCCTATGACAAGTGTTTGTTTTTCCAGGTTAGCGGATTGGTATTTCTTCTGTAATTCTTCTAAATAGAAGTCAATGGGCAATCTTTGATTAGACATGTGCCAGCACACCGCATTTCTTTAAGAACCCTAAACAGTATTCCTTGTCGTCAGGTCTTGCCCGATCTAACTTGTCAGTGATTTTTTTAATTGGGTTATTGGTACGAAAATCATAGGTTATAGATGTAAATCTCTCATGTTCATTCCAAAAACTAAAAGAATATCCCACTGAGCCGTCAGAATATTTTTCTCTACCAATGATCATATGGACTGGATAAAAATTAAGATAATACCGCGTTTCACTGCCATCCTGCCTGCGTACCCATCTAAACGAGGGATATTTCAAACTTTCTTCTATAATTCGAGACAATCCTTCGTATGTGAATTCATTGTATTCGTTATGATCCATTTTAGGAGTTCCTAAACAGCAATAAAGAGGACCCCGCATAAATAAAAAACCCCAGCAAACCTAAAACCGAAGTCCTAGGCCTGCTGAGGAAAGAGGTGGTTTAGAGGTGTTTGTAACTTACAAGTGACACTTATATTTAAATCTTTTGTAGTAATTATTACTAACTAGTAATTAAAAAATGCTAGAAGGGGGGGCGATTTAGCTTTAACTATGCCCTTATAATTTACATGATAAATCCTTTCGCTTGATTCCCTTAAGTTTTCGCGTATCTCTTTTATTGTTGCTCGCGCGTCGGCCAAAGCGTTTTGAATCTTAGCATAACTCTCCTGACATGAAACGTACGCTCTTTGACTGGAAGCATACGTTTCTCTGTTTTGCTTGGTCAAGGCTGCAGCCTTTGATTGAAGAACTTCGATTTCTGCTCTGGTATCATATGCAGGTACAGTATGAGCTTTGATCAAACTTTCTATCTTAGCAATGATGCGGTCTCGTTCCTTTCTACTTTCTGTATTCAATTTTGAAATGTCACAATCTTTCATATTTGCCTTCAAAAGGAGCATTCTTATTTAAATCTATGTGTAAATAATCACTATTAAGTAGTTAATTATGTGCTTGTGGTTTACTAGGGTTATTATATAAAATGCGTAGTTTCATTTTCCTCCCATGCCTGACTACTACTTAGAAGACCCTACCCGTTTGCAAGGACAACCAAAGAGGACTATTGCTGATTATGTAGGGCAAAACGGCATTCTCGTCCCAAGAAGATTTGATTCTTTAGAAGAAGCTACTGCTTCCGGGAAAGAAGTTCTCCTTAGAAGCGAACATCCCCAGGATTATGCGGGTGTTTCAGGATTGTTAGATAGTTTTGACTTAAACAAAGTCTGGGTTTTTAAAGACTTAAGTTTCACAGCTCAGAGTAAATATACACTCGAAGAAATCAAAAATGGTTATTTTGACTTCCAAGAAAAAAGCAGCGGTATTCCTAAATTTAAAGAGTATTGCCGTTATATGAAAAAGAACGAGGAAATTCTCAAAGCAGAGGTATCTTTTTCGCTCTGGGAGAAAATACCTGGATTCAATAGAATCGTGGTGGCCGACTCGGCAGTTCAAGACCGATACCATATCATGACCTCCAATAGCTTAGAATTTTTTCGCAATTATACGATTGTCGAGAATGGGAAAATCATAAAGCAATTCATTGCTTTTCTTCCTGATACATTGCGAGAAGGAATTAATAATTTGTTGGAGACCTATGAAGCCGTACGTAATCTAGATCGATTCGATCCTCATCATTGCCCAATCATGGAATTTCAAACCTGGCGAGGAAGAAACTATTTTCTACAATATCATAGAACGAGAGATTTTACTCCAACTCAGTTTACTTTAGAACGAGAAACCAAAGAAGATGAAAACGAAGTTCCTTTCGTTCGAGGCGCAACTCCTCCTGAAGGATTACATTGTAAAGTGACATTGTATTATGCGAACGCTATAACTGGGGATTTTGATCCTAACGATGAAGATGGATCTTATGATTTACATTGGTATGATATGTGGAAAGAATTGCGAGTTCGACAACGTAAAGTTCAAATGATAAATACTGATAACATAGATTTTTTGTTAGAAGGAGTAGTAATTAACCATTATCGAAGATCAAATTTATTCAAGCCGCAAGTTTCCATCATTCATGATATTAAAGAACTATTACATGATTATAAAAATTATAAAAAAAAAGGAAAGAACACATTCTTACACTTGCAGATTATTTCTGATGGACGCAGAGCCTTTGTAAAATTAGATCATGCGGAATAGTACAAACTCTTATAAAAACAAAATACATTCCCTTCTTATGACTCAATTTACCTATCAAGAACGCTTCAAGACGCTGAAAGGAGTTTTTGATGAGTTCACCAATCGGACTTTATTTGAATTGCAAAGCAGAGGACACTTTGATGAATTGCTCAGCCCTGTTACTGTGGGAAAAGAAAGCAATATTTTCATCGCCAACAGAGGTAAGGAGAAAGTTATCGTTAAGATCTATCGGGTCCAGAACTGTGACTTCAACCGCATGTTTGAATACATCAAAAAAGATCCGCGCTATGAGTTTCTGCAGAAGCATAGAAGACAAATTATCATCGCTTGGACGCAACGGGAGTATAAAAATCTCATGCGCGCAGAGAAAGCAGGTATCCACAGTCCTAAACCAATTGCTTTTATGAATCATATCATCGTAGAAGAGATGATTGGCGATGAAGTACCCGCTCCTATGCTGAAGGATGCCAAACCGAAAAACGCCAAGAAATTTTTTTCGTTAGTTGTGGAAGATATGAAGAAGTTGTATGAAGGAGAATTGATCCACGGCGATCTGTCACCTTTCAACATACTTAACCATAACGAAGAACCATATTTTATCGATTTTTCTCAAGCCACCTTGGTAAAGACACCTAACTCAGAGGAATTGCTGCAGCGGGATATTAAGAATATTATACAGTTTTTTTCTAAATTGGGCGTGAAAGAAAATGAAGAGCAAACCCTCCAAAAAATAACTTCTTCAAAAGTAGTGTAAGAAACTTTATATAAAATCATCAAAAATATAGATGTTATGGAACCAACCGACGACCATGATGATATCTTGTACGAATTGAAAATCCCTGAAGAACGGGTTGCCGTACTGATAGGAGCAAACGGAGAGACCAAAAAAGAGATCGAGCAGGAAACCAAATGCAAATTAGATATTTCTAAAGAAGGGGACGTTACTATCACCGGGGAAGATGGATTGATGCTCTTTACTGCAAAAGAAATTGTCCGCGCTATCGCCCGAGGATTTAATCCTAAATTAGCATTGTTGCTATTGAAACCAGATTACATGCTGGAGATCATCGATATGAAAGACATTGCCGGAAAGAGCAAGAATACTATGGAACGTTTGAAGGGCAGAGTAATTGGTACCGGCGGAAAGTCTCGAGCAGAAATTGAACGATTAACTGATACGCATATTTCTATTTATGGGAAGACTATCGGAATTCTTGGGGAGATGAGTAGTGTTTCTTTGGCTAGACAGGCAGTGGCCATGTTATTACAGGGATCTATGCATAAAACAGTGTATCAGTTTTTAGAAAAGAAAAAGAAAGAGATATTGTTTGGATAAACAGTAATCTTTAAAAATAATTCAGCCTCTTCCAGCCTAATGACTCAAAAGAGTGCGGAAGAACTCGCAAAAAAGCAACGAGAGATTTCTATTGCAGAATTCTTCGAGAAAAACAGGCATTTGTTAGGTTTTGACAATCCGCGCAGGGCCTTATTGACCGCGGTAAAAGAAGCAGTAGACAACGCGCTGGACGCCTGTGAAGAAGCGCGAATCCTGCCCGAAGTTACCGTAGAATTAGTTGCGCTCAGTGAAACGAGATTTCGCATGATCGTGGAGGATAATGGTCCGGGAATCATTAAAAAGCAGATTCCTAATATTTTTGCACGATTATTGTACGGTTCAAAATTCCATAAGTTAGCTGCTACCAGAGGTCAGCAAGGTATCGGTATTTCTGCTACCGTATTGTACGGTCAGCTCACCACTGGAAAGCCAGCTACCATCATGTCAAAAACCGGATCTGGTAAGAAAGCGATCCAGATGAAGTTGAAGATTGACACTCAGATGAACCTACCACAAATTTTAGAAGAACAAGAAACAGAATGGGAAGGAAAAGAGCATGGCACTAGAATTGAAGTTGATCTCGATGGAAGCTACCAGAAAGGACGTCAGTCTGTAGACGAATATCTGAAAGAAACCGCCATCGTAAACCCACATTGTACAATTATTTATGTTACACCAGAAGCACAGCAGATTATTTTTGCACGATCTACCAACGAACTTCCTCCTGAACCAAAGGAAATCAAACCGCATCCGTACGGAGTAGAATTAGGTAGATTGATCAAGATGCTGGAGATCACTGAAACCAAGACGTTACAGCAATTCTTGACCGAAGAATTTGTACGGGTTGGTGCAAATACCGCTAAGGAGATATGTGAAAATGCTTCCTTGCTGCCGAGAACCAAACCAGAAGACGTAAGTAGGGAGATGGCTGAAAAATTGTATGAAGGAATCCAGAAAACGAAGATCATCGCTCCTCCTACTGATTGTATCTCGCCTATTGGCGCAGAAGAATTAGAAAAAGGTTTGCGCAAAGAAATCAATGCTGAATTTTATTGTTCAACTACTCGACCAGCAGCAGTCTATAGAGGAAATCCTTTCGTGATTGAAGCTGCTCTAGCTTTTGGTGGTGAACAGGATGCAGAATCGGCAGTGCGGATCATGCGCTTTGCCAACCGAGTTCCCTTGTTGTATCAGCAAGGAGCATGTGGAATTACTAATGCTATTCAAAATACCAGCTGGAAGACGTACGGGTTGCAACAGAGCAGGAATTCCTTACCGATCGGGCCGTGCAGTGTGGTTGTGCACATGACTTCAGTATGGGTTCCGTTTACATCGGAATCAAAAGAAGCGCTGGCTCATTATGAAGAAATCATTAAGGAAATAAAATTAGCTCTTCAAGATTGCGGCCGGAAGCTAGCTTCATTCGTGAACAAGAAGCGGCGTATCGGTGAAGAAGCAAAGAAGCGAAGTTATATCCAGAAATATATCCCACATGTTGCCGATGCATTGAAGGAAATTGTTGGATTTGATGATGTAAAAAAGAAAGAGATTGAAGATAATCTGTATACCATGCTAGAACAGGTGCGTGGTGAATTAGAAGAGATAGGGGTAGACAATCCTGATTATGATCCGGAACTAGCTAAAATTGGCCAGGAAGAAGAACTTTCCGGAGAAGGAGAAGAAACTGAGGAGGAGCCAAAGAAAATGAAAAGGAAGACCAAAGATGCATTTGGCGGTGATGATGAAGATGAAGATGACTTTGATGCGGAGGAAGAGCAGACTACTTTGTTTTGAAGATGAAAATTTCAATCGTTGATGGGGAAACTCCAAAGGTAAAGTACATTGCTGCAGGACCTGAACGAGCGGTAGTAGTGAGAAATTTCAGCGATGACAATAAATCGTACCATGCTATCGAATGGAAAACAGACAGCAGTTCAGAAACTGTTTTGGAGTTCTTAAAAAAATTGTATTCAGAAGCGCGATATGATTACGATCGTGAAGATAAGGGAATAGATGAAGAAGCTATGTCTAGAGGAATTTCCTTAGCCAGAAGAACATTTAGGGGTTTTCATCCTCAGCCTGATTTTTGGAAATATACTAATCCGGTTTCACAATTACAAGAGCAAGATGTTTGTCTTAGAATGATCACTCCGCACTATCAGATTTATTGCCTTAATTTATCTTCCAAATATGGAAACGAAGAATTACCATTATATATAGATGAAATTGCATTGGAAACCGTGAGTAAAAAATCTATTAAAGAAAAAGTAAATCGGATAGAAGTTATTACTAACTTTAACATCTGCAATTCCCTCTCAGAATTGGTTACCATAACATCCCCCGCTTTTACTCAAGATCAAACCACAGTTAAAGTTATATTAACCCAAAAATTTGATCAGCTGTTAGCACAATATAAAAAACCGACCAAATTACATTAACTATGGCAAAGAAGAAAGAAGGAACAGAAAATAAGGAAGTTGTAAAGAAGATCGTTGACGTAGCCGATGGCATGCAGAAAGATATCAAGAAATTAAAACAGCCGCAAATTAAAATTCCGCTGCGGGCACTAAGTAATGTCGAATACAATGATAAAGAAGGATAT
This sequence comes from uncultured Methanosarcinales archaeon, assembly GCA_964372235.1. Lineage (GTDB taxonomy): Archaea > Nanobdellota > Nanobdellia > Woesearchaeales > GW2011-AR9 > JACPIL01. The sequence continues at coordinate 11,547 of CAYJQD010000017.1, read as the reverse complement.
TTTAAACTCTTACCAGGCATGAAAGAAAGAACACTTACTGCTTCGACCATAAAAACTTTTGCACAGACCTTACGGATGATGGCGCTGTCAAAGCAGCTGGTGGAAACCGATGACATTGCTACCAAGAGGGAGGCGTATTATGTCAGCAAGAACTGGGGCGATGCCCGATTCTTAGAGCAGCCAGAATCTGATAACGTTATGGATGATATCGAAGCAATGATGACTGTTAATAGAGAACAAATTGGATTTATTCCCGAAGAAAAAGGCGGGGATGTGGCTGGCGAGCTGGTGGTTATTGATGTTGATCAAGAAACTGGAAAAGAATTAGAGATCGACTGTACTAAATTTGGTTCGGGCGCATATTCTGTTCCTAGCTCTGGAGAACATTTACGATTTAAAACTAAAGCAAAATTTATTCTGGCGATTGAAACCAGCGGTATGTTTGAACGATTGAACAAGCATAAGTACTGGAAGAAGGCAAATTGTATTTTGGTTTCTATGGGAGGAGTTCCAACTCGGGCCTGCAGAAGATTCATTCGGAAATTAGCCGATGAACAAAAATTGCCAGTATATGTATTTACTGATGGTGATCCGTATGGATTTGGAAATATTTACAGAACATTGAAAGTAGGCTCAGGGAATGCTGCGCATATCAATGAATATTTCTGTGTTCCACAAGCGCAATTCTTTGGCATTACCCCGCAGGATATCATTGACTACAAGTTGCCAACTCATCCTTTAAAAGAAATTGATGTAAAGAAAATCAGAGATTTAATCAAAAATGATCCGTTCGTCATCCATCACAAGCCTTGGCAGAAAGCGTTAGAACAGATGGCCAAGATGAAAGTTCGTGCGGAACAGCAGGCGCTGGCAGCGCATGGTCTGAATTTTGTAATTGATAAATATTTACCTGATAAGTTGAAAAATAATAAAACGTGGTTGCCTTAAATGGAGTGATTTTTTATGACTGACAAAAAAAAACCAGTTACAGAGGAAGACATCTTCTCGGAGAAGAACGTTCAATGCCCTTATCATATGTATAATCGCATGAGGACTGAACATGGCACCGAGGAAGAACCATCAAAGATAGTCTGGAGCGACCATATTAATGCTTGGGTAATTATGGATTACAAAACAATAAAGCATATTCTGACTGATCACGAAACATTTTCCAGCAAGAATAGCATTTATGGAAATGATGTGGCTGAAAGCCTTGCCGATGAAAATATTGAGTTAATGATCACTATGGACGGCGATAAACATCGGAAAGCCCGCCAATTGGCACAAGATGCATTTAAAACAGAGGAAATCTTCAAGTGGGACTAATCCGCAAGAAGAATAGCTCGACAACAGGATCAATATATAATAGCTACGCGAGATTTTAGCGTGATGAAAAATTTAGGAATTCCTATCCCGATAAAAGTTATCTGCGAAGTCTTAGGCATTGAGTATGATGACCAGAAAGTTGAATTTATCAAAAGAGAAACTGATGCCGCAGTTAACTTCCTTGGACATAGAAAAGGTGATCGCTTTGCTGATATAGAAAAAATATTTATGGAAAATAGTAAAACTACGCTGCCTATGTTTGTGCTGGGGGAAGTGTATAAAAAACAGGAAAGGCCGGGCAATGATCTTTTAACTAGAATTCTTACCACTGAGTTTGAACTTGATGATAAAAAAGTTAAGCTCGATGAGTTACAGATTATTGCTTACACCTCTTTATTACTCTTTGCCGGAAACGTAACTACTACTAACCTAATCGGACAATGTTTCAAATACTTAGGACAAGATGAACAGTTGAGGAAGGAAGTGCAAAAAGATTACAAGCTCATCCCGGAGATGGTTGAAGAAACTCTACGCATGGAGGCGCCGGGCCAGGCAGCATATCGTTTAGCGACAAAAGACGTCGAACTGGAAGGACAAACCATTAAGAAAGGAGACCAGCTCTTGTTATCGTGGGCTGCGGCCGGAAGAGACTCTAAAAAGTATGAATGTCCCCATAAATTTGACATATATAGAGCAGATAAAAAACATCTTTCGTTTGGAGCGGGAAAACATTTCTGTATAGGAGCCAAGCTTGCGCGCATGGAAGCTCAGGTAACCTTGGAAGAAACATTCAATAGATTTGAAGACTTTTGGCTCCCTGAGGATTACATAGTTGAATATATTGATGCGCCTTTATTTAGAGGACCTAAGGAACTTAAATTAAAATATATATTAAAATGAAAAAAATAATCCGATCGTTAGTTTTGATTATTTTGCTCTTATTTTTAGCGTCTTGTGGGGGTTCAACTATGAAAAACAGAACGGCAGTATTTGAAACAAATATGGGAACATTTAAAGTTGAATTGTTTGAGGATAAGATGCCAATCACGACTAAGAACTTCATCGATTTAGCCGAGAAGGGATTCTATGATAATACCAAATTCCATCGCGTGATTGAAGATTTTATGATTCAGAGTGGAGACCCTTTATCAAAAGATAATTCTATGAAAGCACGCTGGGGAACTGGCGGTCCTGGATATAAAATCAAAGATGAATTTGCCAAAGGATTAAGCAATGTGCGTGGAACAATAGCAATGGCCAATGCTGGTCCTAACACTGGAGGCAGCCAATTCTTCATCAATGTTGTTGATAATACTTTCTTAGACGGCAAACATCCTGTTTTTGGCAAAGTAGTAGAAGGGATGGAAATAGTAGATGAAATTGTGGCAGTCGAAACAGAAGGGCCGGATAGACCTGTGAATGACGTAGTTGTGAAGAAAATCACCATTCAATAAATGTGGTAAATCACTAGGATAGATACTTAAAATTATTTTTTCTTTGTTTGCTCATGATCATCTTCAAAAATAGATACGATGCTGCAGAACAACTAACGGAAAAGCTGCAGAAGTATAAAGATAGAAAAGATGCAATTATTTTAGCTATTCCCCGGGGTGCCTTGCAAATTGGAGCAGTTCTTGCTGAAAGATTAAAATTACCTTTAGATATTGTGTTGGTGAAGAAGATCGGTCATCCGTACAATCCGGAATTAGCTATCGGTGCTGTAAGTTTGAAAGAATATGTTGTCAATCCTGAATTTAGAGAAGTGTCTAAAGGATATATTCAAAGTGAAGTGAAGGAATTACGACACAAATTACAGAAACTGGCACAACAATATCGAGGAGAAAAAGCATTTCCCAATTTGAAAAATAGAATAGTTATTCTTGTCGATGACGGAATAGCGATGGGATATACTATGGGTGCTGCCATTGATTTAGTAAGAAAAGAAAAACCGAAAAAAGTAATAGTGGCTATTCCTGTTGGATCGCCAGAAGCTGTTTCTAGGTTACAGCGAAAAGCAGATGAAGTAATTTGTTTAGATGTTCCTGAATTCTTTATGGCAATCGGCCAATTTTATCAGCAATTTGAACAAGTTGATGATGATGAAGCGATTAGGCTGTTGAAAGAAGCGAATAAGTGATTATTTCTTAACTCCAATAATCATCTCCCTGTAGGCACTTAATTCTTGTGATACTTCTACTCTTTCTAACGGTAAATGTTGAAAGCCGGAATCGCTGATAAGGATGCCTTTGTTTTTTAATTTCTGATAGATTTGATTTTCGTATTCAGGATGATCATCTTTCATTATCCGGAAGGCTCGCTCAAAGTAGATATCAAATGAAGGAATATGCGATACTATTTTGAAAATATCTCCTTGCGTAAAAGTCAAATTGACCAGCATGCCGTTCCAGTAGAATTGAAGATAATTTTTCTTTTGTTTAAATGAAACACCTACATCATCTAAGATGGTTTTAATTAAACCTAGATTATTGTCCTGGTCGTTGAAGATAAAAGTGATCTTCCGCAGTCGCGGGAAAAGGATCTCTAGGTACTTTAACGGAAGGAGAATGTCCGCACCGCAGCCGGGATAAAATAAAACAGGATGTTCTGGATACTCCTGTCTTGGCAGATCATGAAGTAGAAGGAGATTCTGATATTCGTCCGGGAAAAGATATTCTTTTATTTTGTCTTCTCTAGGTTTAGCTAATTTGTTTAATCCTTTTCCCTTTACCGGTCTTTCTTCAAAACTAATCAGAACGCCCATAGCTTGATCCTTTTAAAGAAATATTTAAAAGTTGCCTGCGGTTTTGTATCTTCAAGGACCCGTAGCCTAGACTGGATACTCCCAATCCTTACTTAGGGTTTGAGGGTTAGCCAAATAGGGCGACAGCCTTCTAAGCTGAGATTGTTTGGGAAAACTTAATAATCGCTGAATAGGTCGGGGGTTCAAATCCCCTCGGGTCCGCTTTTATTTTATCTTTTCTACCGTCGATATCTTTAAATATATCCTCTTTATCGATGAGTTAGGGTGAGATGATGGACATTCGTAAGACCAGAACCTGCGAACGCTGTAAAGCGGTTGTTCTTCTTGATCAAGTAAGGTTATATCCTAAAAGTGATAATAAAAATTTTTTAGTTTGTACAAACTGCTGTGAGGAGTTAAAGAAAGCTAGTGCAGGACAGATCCCTACTACTGATTTGAAGGCCAAGAAGCTTATGCCTTCTACTTTCATCAAATATAGCTGCACCCGTTGCAGTTACAATTTCCAGGCAGACGATTCTAAGGCAGGATTAACCTATAACCTGCATTGCCCTTACTGTGGAAAAGCAGACCGATTACAAAAAGTTGCTCCTAGACCAACTGTAAAAGTGTGAGAATATGTTATACATTCATCAATTGAATCATCTTTCGCCAAAGATGGCGGATTTGGAAAGCGTATACATGGTGCGCAATCTGCGAGAGAAAGTAAAATTACCGCTGAAAGAAGAAGTAATGGAGGAAGCATTCTGCGAATTCTTTGTTTCCTCTAGTGAATTACAGGCAGTCGAAGAGAGCGTTGCTTTGGTAGAACCTACTATTGAAATGATTAGGTCTTTAGCACAATTAGAATCTCCACTATATGAAGCAGTGAGTTTACAGCGGGCTATCCAAGCCTTAGCACCAGTAACTGCCGCTTTAGAGAGCAATTTATCTTATTTGCAACAGGTACAAGTTTGGCAGGCAACTTCCTCTTCTGCACTTACTGCCTTGTTAAATCAAATTCCTAAATTGCGAACCCAGGAGGAAAAACTTCGAGTTAATGATGACATTAAAGGCCTATTCCAATTCTTATTGCGAAATCAAGGCTTTGTCTTCTACGCTCCAGATATGGTACACGAAGGCCCAGTAGCGCAGGTAAATGGGTTAATAGAAACTATGCAGAAAGGAGCTTTTTTTCATGTATCTTTAGAGGAAGAGTACAAGAAAGTAGATGTTAATACTATCAAAAGAAGAGTTCCTGCTGAAGAACTGCAGCGAGTTGATGCTATCGAGCAGAATATCCTCAAGATCAAGAAAGGAATAGACACAGCCTACAATGCTAATATGCGCATGGTCAATCTTTCGGTAGTGCTTTATTCGTATGTGAAATGGTTGAGTAATAGATGATTTTTGATTTGTGATTTACTAAGTTTAAACTTTTTTCATTTAATTCCAGTTTATTTTTATATAGAAACTGGAGATTAAAATGAAAATGTATAAACATCTGTTAGATAATCCACAACTGGCCTACATAGTAGCTGCTATTACAGGTGATGGGCACCTACAGATTCAAGATTGGAGGCATTTAATTTCCTTCTTTTCTAAAGAAGTTGAAGAAATTGAGACTATGAAATTACTCTTCCAAGAATTATTTCAACTCGAAGGAAAAATGTATATTGATGATAGAAAGAAGCACAAAAACCCAACAAGGGTATATTGGGTTTTCTTCAACTCTAAACCTGTTGCTTTATTTTTAAAAGGAATAGGAACACCAGCTGGAAATAAAACAAATATTCCCTTTTCTATTCCCGATTGGGTTATGTCAGGAAGTCTAGAGATCAAAGGAGCATATTTACGTGGGCTGTTTGATACAGAAGGGACTATATTTTGTAGAAAAACAGTAATTCCTCGCTGGCAGATTGGGTTTAAAATGGCAAAAAATGAGCAGATAATCGATTCCGGAATAGCATATCTCAATCAGATCAGGCAACTCTTAGCAGAATTCCAAATTCGTTGTTCTCCGGTGCGAAAAACCTTCTTAAACATCAGAAAAGATGGCAGCAAAAGCTTTGAACTTTTATTCAATATTGAACGAACTTCCTTCGGAAACTTTTATAAGTACGTTGGGTTTGGACAACCTAAAAAGCAAGAGAAATTACTCTCTGCTTTAGCTACTGCGCGGGTAGCCAAGCGGCTAAGGCAATCGCCTGCAGATCCGCTAGGATGAGCTTCTCTGAAGCGATGACAAGAAGACAGCGATCATTCGAGGGTTCGAGTCCCTCTCCGCGCTTTTTTTACTATTCGAGTCCCTCCGGGCGCTTATTTCTCATATATCATAAGTACATAAAGATTAAAAACTCTTTTTTGATGAATTTCATTCATGTATGGAAAGAATACCAAGAACGAACGACGCGGCATTAGATACTCTTATTGAACGAGTAGAACGACATCATGGTACGGCGGTAAAACAGGGAGAAATAAATAGCTATGTTCATCCTCCATGTCTCACCTATTTAGCCTTAACTCATCTGGAATATACTTTAGCCAAAGTCGAAGCACGATCGGGTGCATTAACGGATGATACATTACTCAATCCTCGCTTTCCAGATTTTATCGTAAACTGTCAAGCTCGAGTAGGTACAGAAGCAGGACAAGGGAGAGGATATTATCAGGGTCTTGTCCCATTTAAGCGAAGAATAAATTCGCTCCAGCATAGAATTGATACTATTCTCGATGAAGCTTTTGCTAACGCAGCAGATAACTACGATCATTATGTTTCGGCTTCTAGAAAAGATGCTGCAGTTATCGTACCAAGACAGATTCCTATTAAACCGGCTCCTCCTTATTTGGAAGAAATCAAGGATAAGCGGATGCCTATTGACAAGCTGCGAAACATCGCTAGAATCTGTTCTAAAATTCTGAGCAGCGCTGGGGACGAGGATTTAGTGTATATCAATGTACACGACGAAACCAGAAGATTAGTGACCTCAGAAGGCACAGTGATCAGAGACTGTTTTTTCGGGTACCATGTACATATGGAAGTCGACACCCGAGGTGGAAAGAAAGATAATCCTATGTCTTTCTATCAAAGCTTGTATTTTACCGATGAAGACATCGGCAAGAACCAAGCCAGGATAACTAACGTGGCCCAATGGATGTTGCGGGAAATACAAAAAAGAAAAAGATGCGAAACAAAAATTACGAACGGATTATATCCCATTCTTTTTTCTCCTGCAGCAATGGCTACGCAACTGCATGAATGTTTTGTCCATTTCTTACCTTCTGATGAGATCTTAGAAAATAACTCCACTACTTTCGGATGGGAAAATTACCAGAAAATGTGCACTAATCCAAACATCGATGTTTATTCTAATCCAGGAATGCCTAAAAAATGGGGCAGTATGCTGTTTGATCATGAAGGAACTCCTGCACAGCGGAGAGCTTTAATCAAAGATGGGAAAATAGTTGGGTACCTTGCGGACAGAGATGGTGCATATCATCTAAGTAGACTTACTGGAGGGAAAATATTACCAGGAGATGCACGTATCGCCTATGGAAGGGAAATTGAATCAGCACGTTCCCAACCGCGAATTTCCAATTTAGAAGTCGAGTATCATGGTCAAGATAAGGCTCGCTCTCGAAAAGAATTGTTTAACCGCTTTGTTTCCTATCTTCAGAAGAATAATATTAAACAAGGAATCTATATCCCTGATGGAAGCAGTGCGGCAAGCTGGCCTGAAGAAGGAACTATTCAAGCTGACCCTAATTTTCCGTACATCGTAACCTCAGAAGGAAAATTTATTCCTACCCGGCTGCTTATCACTCGAAGTGATACACATACTTTTCTCAATAATATCATTACTATGGGAGGATCATCAAACTATATTCCTCATCGCTGCGGAGTTACTGATGCAGAAAGCAGCAACGAAGAAACAATACGGTTAGTGAGAGCAGGAATCCAATGTCCAGGAGGAATCGTGGATAATATTCATGTCAATACAGTGCGACCAGAAGAACTCCGCCAGCCAAGATTTAAGTAAATGTTTTAAAGTGAAAGGCTTTTCTCATAATATGCCTAAAAAATCCATTTCTTCCCTAGAACTAGCTGCTTTGGTAAATGAATTACAGTTTCTGGTAAATGGAAAAGTATCTCAGATCTATCATCCAGAAAGTAATGTACTCTTGTTACAGTTGCATGCTCCGGGAAAAGGAAAACAATTACTTAAAGTTATTTCTGGGAAATGGCTTTGCCTCACCCAGCAGAAAGAAAGCGCATTAAAACCATCTGGATTTTGCATGCAGCTGCGTAAATATATCGATAATGCTATCATCAAAAACTTGTATCAGCATGAATCTGAAAGAATAGTAGTATTTGAGTTAGAGAAGTCGGAAAAACACTTCCTGATTGTTGAGCTATTTTCCAAAGGAAATATTATTCTAACCGATGCTAAGAAAGTGATTATCACTGCTCTCGAAGCGCAGGAATGGAAAGATCGAACCATCAAGCCACGAGAAAAATACGTACTTCCGCCATTAGAGATCAATTGGAAAGAATTAAGCCTGAAAAAATTGCAAGAGGTTTTAAAGAAAAGTGAGAAGCGCAATCTAGCAACATCACTTGCTACCGAAATTGGCTTGGGAGGCTTATATGCAGAGGAATTATGCAGACAAGCAGAAGTAGATCTTAATCAAATTCCCAAAGAAATTTCACAAAAAGAAGCAGAACTTCTGGTGAAGACACTCAAAAGTTTTCTCATCGCCATAGCTACTCCAAAAGGATACGTCTACGAAGAGGAAATCACTCCGTTTCCTCTCTTAGAAAGAAAGCCTTTGAAAGAAGTTGAAAGTTATAATGAAGCAATTGATACTCTCAAATTGTCCGAGAAACCATCTCCTTACCAAAGCAGGATTAAGACCCTTCAGCGGACCATTGAAGAGCAAGAAGAAGCAATTAAGAATCTGGAAGAAAAAATTATCATCAATTCCCAGAAAGGTGAAATGATCTATGAGAAGTATGCGGCTTTGCAGAAGCTGAAAGAGATTATAGAAAATTTGAAGAAGAGCAAGAGCTGGGCAGACATTGCTAAAGAATTAAAGAAGGAGAAAAAGATCAGTAAAATTAATCTGGAAAAGAAAGTTATTGTGATTGACCTTTAATTGTCAATGATCCAAGAATCGTTTTTATTGTTTGTCACGTCTCAAGTCACTTCGTTCGTGAATTTCCTGACGGAAATAAACAAAAGACGAGCAGACACTCAGCAGAGCTGAGGTCATGCATATCCTTGTTTAGAATCAATGATACGAGAATCATTTGTTTTGTTAGAGAAATGCAGCACAGCTAGAGAGAATTCTTTCTGGAAGCAAGGAATCAAAAATTGGAGAATGTTTTTAGCCGCAGAAAAAGTTCACGGCATTGCAGCTGTCAAGAAAGAATTCTATAATCGCAGAATAAGAGAAGCGCAACAAGCGCTTGCAGAAGATAATGCCGCATATTTTGTAGGTAGATTGCCGACAAAAGAAATGTGGCGGTTGTATCCGCATTTTAAAGAAGATTGTGGCTTTCTGGACATCGAGACAGATTCTTATGGAAACATTGTGGTAGTCGGCATTTCCAATTATTACAATACTAATACTTTTGTTAAAGGATTTAACCTGGAAAAAGATTTGTTGGAAAAGGATTTGATGAAGTATAAGTTGCTTGTTACATTTAATGGCGGAGCCTTTGATCTGCCTAAATTAAAGAAACAACTCCAGCTAGAAGTGAAGATGCCACATATCGATCTAAAACCATTATGTGTGAAACTGGATTTGAAAGGCGGTTTGAAGGAAGTAGAGAGAGTTTTGAATCTCAAACGACCTGCACACTTATATGGCAATCCGGTTGATTTGTGGAGAGCCTTTCATGCTTCCGGTGATCGAGAATATTTGCAATTGTTGATTGACTATAATTCTGAGGATATTGAGAATCTGAAGGGGGTTATGAATGTGGTGTATAAAAGGATGAGAGAAAGGTTCGCACAAAATATATAAACTTCTCATCCAACCTTAGCGTTATGGCTAAAGTCAATCCTTACCAAGTAGAAGGAAAGGTAGATTACGATCGTTTGGTACAAGAATTTGGTATCAATAAGCTTACTCCTGCCGATCTGAAACGGATTGAAAAGTTGGCCGGGGAATTACATCCTTATCTAAAGCGAGGAATTTTCTTTGCCCATCGCGATCTGAAGTGGTGTCTGGATGAGTACGAGAAAGGGAACAAGTTTTTTCTCTATACCGGCTGTGGACCATCAGGACCAATTCACTTAGGACATTTAGGAACATGGAGATTTACGCAATGGCTGCAAGAAGCATTTGGAGCAGAAGTGTGGTTTCAGTTTACCGATGACGAGAAGTTCTTGTTTAAGGATTTGAGTTACGAGGAAGTGCAAAAATGGATGCATGAGAATATGCTTGACGTGATTGCCCTAGGTTTTGATCCTAAGAAAACGCATTTTCTGATTGATACAAAACATGCCAACCTTATCTATCCGGAAGCGATTAAAGTGGCTAAGAAAATTACCTTCTCTACTATCAAAGCAGCCTTTGGATTTAGTGATTCCAATAACATTGGAAGCATTTTTTACACTTCGATGCAGACCGTTCCTGTATTCCTGCCCAATGTATTGCGTGGTGAGAAACGGCCTTGCTTGATCCCATTAGGTGTAGATCAAGATCCTCACTTTAGAATTAGCCGGGATGTAGTTGAGAAATTAGGCCATCACAAGCCAGCCGTATTACATGCTGTATTTATGCCGCCATTAGTAGGTATGGAAGGCAAGATGAGCAGTAGTGATCCAGATAAAGCTATTCTGACCACTGACGATCCAGCTACGGTAAAGAAGAAGATCAATAAGTACGCCTTCTCAGGCGGACAAGCTACGGTAGAAGAACATCGCAAGAAAGGCGGAAATCCGGATATTGATATAGCGTACCAATGGCTGCGCTATTTTGAGTTTGATGACAAGAAGCTGAAAAAGATTCATGATGATTATAAGTCCGGGAAATTATTGTCTGGCGAATTGAAAGCTATCTTGATCGAAAAAGTCAATGAATTCTTAGCTGAGCATCAGAAACGAAGGGAAAAGGCTAGAAAAGAAGTAGAGAAATTTGTTTTTAGACCCAAATAGTTTCCCAAAACTTTAAATACCACAAAATATTCTTTCTGATAAAGAGGTTGAAAAGATATGGCTAGAAAGAAAGTACGCCGTTCTGTTAAAAAAACTCCACCAAAATGGCATGCTGTTCCTTTGAAAGGAAGTTTTATGGTTCTTTCTATTATCGGATTCTTGATCACCGCTTACCTTATTTATCCTAAAGATAGAGATTATGGTTTAGCCTTCATAATCGTTTTTATTGCGATGTTCATCGCTTCCATGATAAGCATGACTAAAGCGCCAACGACTGAATAACTATGAAATCCTCAGCCTTATCCTGGAAATTTCCTA
>CAYJQD010000016.1:0-18933 GCA_964372235.1 uncultured Methanosarcinales archaeon | reverse complement strand
AACGACAACTAAACTTATTTCTTGAACCAGAGATAGTACCTCCTTATTTGTCTGGTATCGATAGCAGTGAAATTCAACAAAAATTAGAAGAAATTGCTGTAAAGGCATGTCAATTTCCTTTATTACTTGGGCAAGATTTGGAAACACCAGAATCAAGACTTTCAGAGATTAAACATTATTTGCAAATGAAACCAAGTCTTTACTTAATAAGATTAAATACAGAGATGATCGGTGCTGCTTCCATTGATGACGGAGGTCTAGACGGCATGTACTGGGATGACGCTGGAATTAGGCTGGCTTTTATAGATCCTGCTTTTAATCGATATCAATCATTCGTAAAAGATGCATTAATAAAGACTTGTAGGGAAATTGATATGTACAAGGAGTAAAATTCTATTCCTCATGAATGACGATCAACGACTGCGTCTTATCAATCCCTTCTATCCGCTGCAATTTTGTCAACAGCACTTGATCAAACTCCGCTACATCCTTCACACGTATCATGGCTACGATGTCAGTTCCGCCGGAAACAATGTCTACGCGTTCGACAAAGGGAAATTGTCGGAGTTCCTTCACTACATTGTACTGGGATTTGTTTTTCTGCTTCAATAAAGAAAGGTTCACTGACACTAATACATACGCTCTAAATCCTTCTTGCAGCTTATGATAATCGAGATCGACAGTAAATTTCTTGATGATCTTTTCTTTCTTTAATTTTTGGATCCGATTATGGACGGTAGTTATCGGCAATCCAGTCTTTTTGGCGATCTGTCGGGTAGGATAATCTGCATGTTCTTTTAATACTTCTACAATAAGTTTGTCTTTCTCGTCGATCTTTAGTTCCATCATAGAACAAATGTTCCATTTTTATATAAATATTTCGCGTATTTGGTAAATTTTTCCACAATACGTGGAATAATATTTTAAAAGTAAAAGTCAAAGTTTATTTATGTACCAAGAATTAGAAGCGGATTATACGGTAATTGGTCCTGCCGTAGATCTTCAAGATCGGACCAATTTAGAAAAATTAGTGGTAATTTATCATCCTGATTATCAAAGTTCCTTAGGCCTCGCCTGCGCTGATAAGATCCGTCTTTGGGAGAAGATTGACTTCAAAAGAAAACTAGCTATCGAATGTGGAATCAGGCCAGAAGATATAGGAATGATAAAAACAATGTTATTTTCTTATCTTCACCAGGACAAAGAAAAGTATCTTCTGGTTTCCACCTTGGCAGAAAAACAGGTTGATTACGATGAAATGAGGGTAGAGTTGGGTCTTTCTGGAGAAGAAGTTCATTCCATAAAGCATAAATTAAACGACGAAACAATAGAATCTATCAGCGGAAGAAAGCGCGGTGCGGTAAGTCCGCTGTTAGAACCAGAATATCTGCACAAAATAGAAGCTGTTTATTTTACTCATGACCTGCTGAAAGATGCCGCAAAATTTCCAGAGAAAATATACGATGTTCCACGGTCTTTTTCTGTATCAGAATTTTGGAATGCTGAAGCATTATTCAATTCTCTTCGACAAAAAAGCGCTAAGTACAAGACTGCTGGAGATTTTGAGACAGAACTAGAGATATCAGAACTACGAAAAAAAGAGCTTGACCCTGCGAAAGCGGGCTATCAATTTCTGTTTGGCGGGACTATCATAAAATATCGTGGACAGGAATACCAAATCACTAATCCGCCGATGAGGAAAGAAGAGGTACCTAGACACGATCGAAAACGAAAGCAAATATTGTGTACTGCATTTCCTATCGCAAGGACAGCTGAAGAAAACATCACCTACGAATATACTGAGCGGGGTAGAAAGCGATTATTGCTGCCTCTTAGCTACGAAATACTGGCGAAATCTGTCTAACCATGAAGGCTCTGGAATTATTTGGTAAACAAATAATTTCCTTCCATCGTTATCATACAAAGTCACTTCTTTAAGATGAGGAAATTCTTTTCTTTCTTTTATTTGCCCGCTAAACTTCTCAGCAAAATAGTCTAGATTTGAGGTATGAAACAGCAGCTTAGGCGATGCAGGTACAACTGTCTTAGATGTATGGTGTAATTCTAACTTTACTTTTGGTAAGGAAAAATTATAATAAGTTTTACCTAGATCATCCTTCCTTTCTTTTGCCTCTATGTGTAGCAGATGCTCATAAAACTTCTTCGCTGAATCAGGAGAATAACAATGCAAGCCCACTGAATGCAGTGTAATATAATCATCAGCATCATCATCTTGAAAAATAGTTATTTTTCTGTCATCCGGATCAACAAATTCCCATTGGTTTTCTCCTGTTTGCTTCATCCTTTCTATATAATCCAATATTCTCTCGTGTATGAGGTTTTTGTGTATTACTCGAAAAGTTAGATAAGGAGAAGGAGGTGTAACTGCCCGTTTGCTGGGATAGATCTCGAAAAGAAATCGTCCATTATCTCTTCCAGCATAATGCGGTTCTCCACCATTATGTTGCTCTAATTTGAAATCAATCTGTAGCAGAGATTGATAGAAATTACTAGTTTTATTGATGTCTAGAGAACGTAGCACTAAACCATCTAAGTAAATTGTTTCTTTTGACATAAGCCCCTCGACAGTTAAGGAAGTATATATAATTTTCTTTAGTGTAAGATCAGCAACACAAACTTTTTATATCCACTGCTTATCCAAAGCACATGACTCACTACCTATCCATTCAGGAAGCAATGAACAGAAGTTCTGGCAAAGTTTCAGTAAGAGGTTGGATCCATCGCGAACGCGGCAGCAACAAATACAAATTCGTGGTATTGAGAGATTCTAGCAACATTATCCAATGTATTTTCGAACGAGAGAAATTCCCTAAACAATGGGAAGAGATCGACCGCTTTCAGGTAGAAGCTTCCTTGGAAATCACCGGCCAGATAAAAAAAGATGACCGCGCTCCTACCGGATACGAGATCCAAGTGGAGTCCTATACTTTAGTCGGAAGCAGCGATAGTTATCCTATCACGAAAGATCAGTCAGTTGAATTCTTAGCTGACAATCGTCATCTCTGGCTGCGCAGCCAAAAGATGATCGCTATCTTAAAGATCCGCAGCACCGTCTTTAATGCTATCCATGAATATTTCCGAGGAAAAGGATTTTATGAATATCATTCTCCTATCTTCCAAGCTGTGCAATGCGAAGGAGGAGCAGAATTATTTGGTGTGGACTACTTTGGCAAGAAAGATGTCTTTTTAGGACAGACTTGGCAATTGTACGCTGAACCAGCCATTTTTGCCTTAGAAAAAATTTATACTATCTCTCCTAGTTTTCGTGCTGAAAAAAGCAAGACTTCTCGCCACTTGACTGAGTACTGGCATGCTGAAATGGAAATGGCCTGGGCGGAATTTAAAGACGTGCAGGATCATGCTGAAGGTGTCATCAAACATGTGATTCAGCGAGTTCTGGAAAATCATCAAAAAGAACTAGAGCTTTTAGGAAGAGATATAAAAAAACTTGAGCCTTCTGTGAAGAAACCATTTGTGCGCATGACCTATGACGAAGCTTTGAAAATCCTCGAGCAGAAATGTAAGATGAAAGTACAGTGGGGGAAGGATCTTCGAACTATTGAAGAAGAAAAACTTACCAAACTATACGATGTACCGGTTATAGTAACCCATTATCCTAAAGTTGTAAAAGCATTCTACATGACTGAAGATCCAAGGAATCCTAAAACCGTCCAGGGCTGCGATGTTTTAGCTCCCGAAGGATACGGAGAAATTGTGGGCGGCTCGCACCGGGAACATGATCTGGAAAAGATCAAGAAGCGTTTAGTCGCGCAAGGGGAAGATCCTACTCAGTATGAATTCTACCTTGATACTCGACGCTATGGCAGCGTTCCGCACGGCGGCTTTGGCATGGGTGTAGAAAGATTGATTGCCTGGATCTGCAGCTTGGAAACAGTCAAAGATGCTATACCTTTCCCGAGAACGATGGAGAGATATAAGCCGTAATTATTAAAATTTTATTTATTTCTCCCCTTCTCTTCTTTCTTTAGCAACCCTTCCACAAATTCTAATGCTTCTTGGGTTTCGTCAAACATAAGCAACTGCTTCTTGTGCTCGCCTTTCATCAACTCTTGGAATTCGTGGTCTTTCAACAACACTTTTTTGACCTTGTCGTCAACGCTGGTTAAAATAACTACGCTCTTATGTTTTTCTTGTTTCCTGATAAATTCCACTAAGCGTACTACCCCGGTGCTGTCGATAAAAGGAACATACTTCATCCGCAAAATAACAAATGGCCGTTTACTTTGCAAATGTTCGTTTACTTTATGATCAAAAACATTCATCGCGCCGAAGAAGAAAGGTCCATTTATAGTGTAAATGCTTACTTTTTCTTTTAGTACCACATTACTACTTAGTATTTTATGGAGATAGTCTTTCGAATCTTCTCCCACATTGTTAATTTCAACAATATTCGTCAAACGAATAAAGAGTAGCAATATTGCTAAGAGCATTCCAACTTGTACTGCGACTACGAGATCTGTTAAAATAGTCAACCCGAAAGTAATCAGAAATACTGCAGTATCTAACCAGCTCAAGCGTAAGATAGTTTTAAATTCACGTACATCGATCATCTTCACTGCCACGACCATTAAGACGCCTGCTAAGAACGCGCGAGGAATCAATTCCGCTACTGGTCCAAGGAACAGCAACGTGCTTAATAAAAAGAAACCATGAACAACACCGGCATACCTTGTTTTAGCTCCTTCTCTGATGTTTACTCCGCTTCGAGCGATTGCTGCAGTAGCAGCCATGCCTCCTAAGAAAGGCATAATGACGTTTACCGCGCCCTGCGCCACCAATTCGCGATTACTGTTGTGCTTAGTTCCAGTCATGCCATCACAGACCACTGCACATAACAATGCTTCGATAGAACCAAGCAGAGCGATAGTTACAGATGCAGGAAGAATATTTTTGATTAATCCCCAGGAAAAATGCGGCACCGATATAGAGGGTAATCCTTGAGGGATTTCGCCTACCAAAGGAACGTTCAACGCCCAAAAGGCCGCTACCATGGTAAACAAGACCAATGCAACAATAGAAGCAGGAATATTTTTTGTGTACTTGCTCTTTGCTAACAGCTTGGGCAGCAGCACCAATAAAATTGCCGTTCCAACGGTAATTCCTAATGCCGCTATATTGGTTGCGGAAAGATGGCCAAAAATTTGCGCTATAGACTGCCAGACATGCTCCTGCGGCTCAAGCTTTAATCCTAAAGAATTTCCCATCTGACCTATGAAAATAATTGCTCCTATACCTGCCGTAAATCCTGAAACCAGTGGCAGGGGAAGATATTTTACGACTTTTCCAACTTTCATCAAACCAAAAATAATCTGAAAAATCCCGGCAAAGAATCCCGCTAGCAATAATCCCTCAATGCCAAATTTCGTGACTGTACTTAAGATTAATACTACCATCGCGCCGGTCGGCCCCGTGATAGAGAAGACAGAACCTCCAAATAAAGAACCCAAGATTCCTGCTACTACTGCTGTATACAAACCCATAACTGGCGGCACTCCGGAGGCGATAGCAAACGCCAATGCCAATGGAAGCGCCACCACGGCAGTGATGAACCCGGCTTTAAGATCGTATAAGAAATTATCTTTGAAATATGTTTTTACCTGGTCTCGGTAAGCCATAAGCCCCGACTACAGAAGACGGTTGTATTTAAGCTTTGTCATTAACGATTGCTAACGTACGATCCAAGAGAATAAACATCAACACTATTTTTAAGAAATTCTAACGCACTTTTCACTCTTTCCTCAGCTAAACTACCATCGATTTCGATGTAAAAAACATATTCTCCCATTTTCCTTCCAGAGGGAAGCGATTCAATTTTTACTAAATTAATATTCTGCGCAGCAAATGGTGCAAGGAGCAAGAATAACACACCGGGACGGTCATCTTTTGGTGTAAGCAACAAGCTAGAGGTAAGATTTGCATTTTTAGCAGGCAGTGTCTCTTCGAGAGAGATGACCAAAAATCTAGTTACATTATCTGGATTATCTTCAATATTTTCTTGAAGAATTTGCAGCCCGTAATGTCTTGCCGCTTCTTGGGAACCTATCGCCGCACATGTATGATCTTGAGCAGCGGTTTCCATCGCTTTAGAGGTACTGGTAGTGTCTACTACATTTTTTCCAGACAAATATGTGGAACATTGTGCTAATGCTTGAGAGTGAGAGAGAATTTTGCTGTATTGCCGATCATGGCCAGCTAGACAGTGTCGTATTGGGAAGGTATAAGCCTCATTAATTTTAACTTTGTATTTTAATAAGCAAAGAATGCTTTCCCGCACACTGCCTTGTAGCATGTTTTCGATAGGCACCACTCCTTTAGCAGCTCGTTTTTCTGCTACTGCCTTGAACACATCTTCTATCTTGTTACAGAGAAATAGATCTCCTTTTGCGAATAATTTCATTCCTACTAGATGAGAATAACTATACTCTGGACCAAGAATAGCAATTTTCATGTTACCTATTTTCAATTATTTCTGCACCTGTCGTGCTTTCTTCATGATCAGTCCAAATAATTCCTGCACAAATTCCTCGTCATCAAAACCAAGTTCCTTGAATTTTTTGATTCTTTCTTTTACCGCTTCGTTCTCACGTTCTTTATTCTGGACAGGAAGATCATTCATCTTCTTGAATTCGCCAATTTTTCTACAAAGTTCCAAACGGTTAGCAAGCAATTTTAGTATTTGATTATCTATTTTATCGATTTCTTTTCTGGTCACTTCTAACATTGTATAACTCAGAACAAGTTAGTTTAAAAATCTTACATAACTAGATTTGAAGTCTTGGATTTCTACCGGAGTAAGACCTCGTTCTAAATAATCATCCAAATGTTTATCTAAAATAAGCTTATCTTCCCGAGGTAATGCTTTGTAATTCAATGCTTCACGAGCTCTCCATTTGTCCTGCTCTGAGTAAGTAAATGGTTTAAGCACAGTGTAAAATATTGGTTCTGTCTTGAGGCCGATATTTCCTCCTTTTTCTTGCTCTAATTGTTCTCGGACTTTGTCCGCTAAGGCAGAGATAGAATCATATGCTGCAAAAGTTAAGGATTCCTGGGGATTAAAAACAGTGTAATCAAAGGCATAGTGCTGTAGATCAAAGGCATATAATTTCACAAAAGCAATTGCTGTCTCTCCCTTGCCTAACCCTTTGCTAAGGAGTAGTAATTCTTCCGGTGTTAGAGCTGCTTCTTTATTTCCAGGATGATGCTTATGATATTCAGGAGTTTGTCGATATACTTGTGCCCGCGCCTGCAACCCATTAAAAATTTTGAGAACTAAATCTCTGTTTTTAGAAAAATGTATCCTTAATTTAGTATCTGCTTCGGTAAGATCCGAGAAAACTTCCACCTTCACCATCTTTTAAAGTAAGGGATAAAACTATATAATAATTATTGATATAGTTTATATGAAAAGAAGATTTTATAAATGAAAGGCTTGTTTTTACTTTGCCTGCTAAACAAAAGGGCACTGCGTGGGTTAGGCATGCGGGGGTAATTATCAATTATGATGATCCTTAGAGCAAAGCCTGGCCAAATGCGCAGGACTTAAGTTGCAAAACATAAGTCATCCTGTCTCTTAGTGGGTTCGAGGGTTCAAATCCCTTCCCCCGCACCATTTTATCTATATTTTTGTTGATGTATCCGATATGCTTTTTGTTCTTCAGGGGACTTAGAATGCAAATATTTCAAATAATGATAAAGCATTTTTCCAGCCTTAGTCTCATTTTTCATCTCGTCGATCATTTCTACCAGTTGACCGTATCTTTCTCTTTTTGCTTGATGATAAGGGTCTCCTCTGAGTAAGTATCTTTTCCATTTGTCATTTAGATAGGCAATGTAATCAAGACTTACCTCTTTTGGCATTCCTTCTTCTAATTACTGGATACTTTTATACTTATCGGAATCGGAATATTTAAATAAAATCCCTTAATTTTTAGCTTTATCTTGCCCTCGTAGCGCAGCGGTACTTCAAGTATAACTTTGCTTGAAGCGCATAAGCGCGCGTCCTTGGTATGTAAAACACAAAGAGGACGAGGTCGCGAGTTCAATCCTCGCCGAGGGCTCCATTTTCTTACTATGCTAGATAAAATATCCCGACATCTCAAAGCAAAGATTCAGCAGTTTCCTCTTTCTGACCAGATTATTTTCAATAACAAACTGATTGAAATCAATAAGGATAATTTTCAACCAATCCTAGAAAATTCTTCTCCAAAATCTATCGCTTTTATCGATGGAGGCCAAGCAGAAATTCTCTCTGCAGGAAATTTTTGTGTAAGCTTTATCCGCGTAGGAGCTTTAGTGTATAAAGAAAATAAAAAAATTCAAGATATAAAGCATGAATTTTCTCTTTTAGTAATTGCAAAATACCAACAACCAGAACTGATTTATGAAGCACTTATCTATCCGCTGCAGGATGAAAAAATAATTGATGAGGCGGACTTAGACATTTCTTCTAGCGATCCAACTATTATCGGAATGGAGCGTACTTCCATTACCCAAATAGGGAGCATGGCCAGAAGATTTGCTGAACTTGCTCTTGCCGCAAAAGTAAAGGCCGATATCATTGTGCTGGATGGGGCATTAGAATCATCGTATCCTAACGAGGAGAAATACCTTAGTCGACTTCCAGCGAACGTCTGCGCGGTAGCTAAATCTTCCTCTCTTTTTACTGCTTCAGGCAACTCGCCAGTTGTTTTGCTACACAAATTGAGTCCTTCAAGGTGTTGGAGCTATCATCTTGAAAATCAGAATTATTTTGTGAAGCTCCATGAACAATCAA
Organism: uncultured Methanosarcinales archaeon; assembly: GCA_964372235.1. Classification (GTDB taxonomy): domain Archaea; phylum Nanobdellota; class Nanobdellia; order Woesearchaeales; family GW2011-AR9; genus JACPIL01. Next base: position 10,118 of record CAYJQD010000016.1, on the reverse strand, counting down.
AACATATCTTCCGTTTCACTGGCAACAAAGATTTCTTATCCTATTTAGTTGAGAACAGCAAGGATGCGCTTTTTTTAGGATATCCCTATGGGCTGATCGCAGTAGACAAACTCGTCCGCGTCAGCAATGAAGAAAAAAGATCATTAAAGATGAATTTCCTGTTGAATTCTGAAAATCGAGAAATCATGGAATACCTTTCTACTACTAATGCGCATGATATTCTTGATAATTTAGGTTAAATGAAAAGAGCAGAAATCCTTTCGCTACTTTTCAGTTCAGAAAATCTGAGATAGATTTTCTTTAATCCATATGCACGGCCCTGGTCGAGCTATATAATCCTTTTCTTCCTTCGACGATTATGCCTACATTATGCCTCCTCTCTTTTCTTGAATCGCCCCAGCCGTGCCAGCGTCTTTCTAATTCTTTGTAGGTAAGATATGTACGGAGTATTGAATAAGGATCTTCAAAATAAATTTTTTTTCTATCATACCCTATGGCGACGACATAATGTCCATCTGCCCAATGGTTCTTCCAATTTTTTACTGTATGGTTAGGCCACGCTTGCAATAATAAAATAATCGGCATTTTCTTATCAATATATTTTTTCAGTTCTTCAATCGAGATCTCTTCGATTCGTGCGTTAAGCCGAAAATGTTTTGCGACGGCTAACATCCCATGAAGAGAAGTTCCTAGCCTGGGGCCGGTACGCGCGATGCGTAGAACATCATACTCATTAGTATTAATCCCGTAATATGCAAGGATGGCGTGCATAGCTTTCGCGCCGCAATCGTATTCAAAAGTTTGACGTAAATTCGGAAAATCTATCCACCTCATGGTTAGAGAATAATTTTTGTTTTAATAAAGATTTCGTATGGTGATTAGGAATCACTGGGAACTTTCTGCATACACTTTCCAAAATTCTTCCACGAATCTCTTCGTAATCTCTTCATTTTCAATAATGATCAAATTCTCATCATTACGCTGATCACCGTTGGCAGAAGGGTTAAATGAACCAGTAACTATTATCTTTTCATCGATAATGAACACTTTGTGATGCAGATTATTTTTATTTCCATCCTTGCGCACCTCGACAGAATTTTGTAATAGTCTTGCAAATTCGGAATGTTCAGATACTTGTTTTACTTCCATCACTCCTTTCACCTCAATATCATCAAGATTTTTTAGTAATAAAATATTTCCAATCCCGTCGTGAGTGAAAGAAAACGTCATAAAATAAATAGATTTTTCCGCTTTCTTTAATTCTTCCTTAACGTGATAAGCGCAATCATCCTCCGGGCAAAAATAATTCTCGATGCGCATGTCTTCAAGCATGATTTTTGGACTCTTGACCCTGTTTCCTTTCTTGAAATTCCCTTCCCATAATTCCTGGAACTCATCTTCATAATTTTGGGCAATTACCTTTGATTCAATCAATAGTAAGTTATTATTATTCTTATGTGCATCATTTTCAGTCGGATTCATCGAACCAGTGCTGACTTTCTTCCCATCAATGACACAGAATTTATTGTGCATGAGACCATAGCGGTCGGCTTTGACAAACGGATGATTGAACTTTTTCAAATAATCATCATCTGTGACTATTTTTACTTCTATTTTCTTTTCTTTTTCCAGCAACTTGTCTTGTACGGATTTCAGGCCGATATCAAACAGTGCGCAGTGAATAGAATGTTCTGCAGAATCTAAAAAATAAACCAATGTTTCTTCACAATATTCATGAGGACAGAACATAACTTTTATTGTTCCTTTATCTTGGATGGACGTTTCTGTAGCTATACTTTTGCCAGTTGAACAACCACTCAAAACCAGAGTTAGCAAAATGAAGAGAGGGATAAACTTCATGAATCAAGGCGGAACTCATTTTCTTTATAAAATTACTCTCAAAATTATACTATCTTTTTCTTAGAGCTAGTGACCAAATATTTGAACATCAACGGAGCAATCAAAGTGGTAAACAAGGCCATTATTACCAGAGCAGTAAATATGGCAGGAGTGATTATACCGGCTTTCAAGGCCAGGGTAGCAATACCCAATTCCACGTCTCCTTTTGGTGTTAAACCCCATCCGATCATCATCCCTTCCCTGAACGTTCCTTTATTTGCTAGGATGGCGATAGTAGTGCCGCCTACTGTCCCCAACAAGGCGATGATAATCAAAATTACCACGAAGAAAATATTTTCATCAATAGTGCTGATGTCAGTATTCAATCCTACCCAGATAAAAAATAACGGAATCAAGAAGCCAAAAGCGACAATATGGATGGATTTGGCGATATCATGTTCTTCCCAATCAGGGATATGCATATCTTTGAAGATCGTCTGCCGTACGATCATCCCGGCGATCATCGCTCCGATGATGAAACCTAAGCCAAATAGTTCTGAAAGTGAGGCGATGAGCAAGACAATGAGCAATGCTCCGGTAAACCGTGCCGTGCTAGATTTTTCCCGATCGAAAAACTTGAGTGTATAAGGGATGAACCACAACCTTGCTACAGCTACCGAGATAACAAAGAGCAGCAACCCTAACATCAAATTAAGATGAGAAACATCAGTGGTCGTGATCTGGAAAAAAGAAAGCAGGATACTGACTAAAATCAACTCGATCAGGTCGTCCACTGCCCCGGCGCTGATAATCGTCTCCCCCAATCTTGATTTGACTAATCTCAATTCTTCCAGCATTCCGATAGAGATAGATTGCGCGCTGACGGAAAGAGCTACTCCGATGATCAGGCTAATGATGGTATTGAACTCAAACACAAATTTCATCACCACAAAACCGAGGATAAATGGAAGAGTAGTATTTACCAGCGATATAGAGAACGATTTTTTGATATTCTTCTTAAAAACAGAAAAGTTAGTTTCTAAACCCACATAATAAAACAAGAGGATTATCCCTAGATTGGCTAAAAAAGATAGAACATCCAGATTCTCTTGATTGAAGAACACTCTTTGAAAGCTGGCCAGACCTAAAATAAGCCCTGCGCCCACTTGTCCAACTACTCTAGGAATACCTAAGATTCTTTTCAGCACTTCAGAGATGGCGAAAGCTAGGAGAAGAGCGACTAGAATCATCACAAACGGCGACACCATCTTTTTAGAGGAGGATAGTTTTTCTCTTTTTTAACATTACTATTCCGATTAGTGTTTTCTGGCTAGAGCAAACAAATTCTAGGCTATAGAAAACGTTATAAAAGCCGATACGGCGAATGTTTTTCATGCAAACTTCAGCTCGATCGGGAAAAGCAGGACTCCCTCCCGGCACCTTGATGCACATCGGTGAAGCTAAGAAACATACCCCCAAGATATCCATAATAGACTACGATCCTGAACATTTTCAAGAAAAGATAGCCCAAACGGTCGAAGAATGTTTTCCTTTTCGAAAAAAGAAAAGCATAACTTGGATCAATATTGATGGGATCCATGATTCTAAGATAATCCATGATATCGGAGAAAATTTTGGTTTCCACTACCTCTTGCTGGAAGATATCATGAACAATGAGCAGCGGCCTAAGATTGAGACCTTTGAGGATCATATCTTCATCATTCTGAAAATGCTTACCTACGGAAAAAAACAAGTAGTTACCGAGCAGATCAGCATCATCATCGGCAAGAATTTTGTCATCTCTTTCCAGGAAAGCGAAGGAGACATTTTTGATCCAATCCGCAAGAGAATTAGGGAAAATAAAGGAAAATTGCGAAAAAGAGGCCCTGATTATTTAGCTTACTCCTTGATCGATGCTATCGTTGATCATTACTTTGCGGTTTTGGAAAAATTGGAGGAGGAGATTGAAGACGTGGAAGAATCAATCGCCCGGCCTACTGCCGAAACGATTAAAAGAATGCATTATCTGAAACGGCAGACCATTTTGCTGCAGCGTTCCATCTGGCCCTTGCGTGAGGTAGTGAGTGGAATGATGCGTTCGGAATCTTTGATTCTTAAGAAGACGACCGCTATCTATCTGCGTGATGTCTATGATCATACCATCCAAATAATGGATACCATCGAAACTTTCCGGGATATCCTGGCCGGCATGATGGAAGTATACCTGTTCAGCGTCAGCAATAGAACCAACGAAATCATGAAAGTTTTGACCATCATCGGAACTATTTTCATCCCTTTGACTTTCATAACTGGCGTATACGGCATGAATTTTGATTTCATGCCGGCATTAGATTGGGAATATGGCTATTATGCGGTGATGATCGGCATGCTGCTTATCGTCATCTTCCTGCTGCTCTATTTTAGGAAAAGAAGATGGATCTGAAGCTTAATAGGAAGATTTTTATACGTTCTTTACTCTCTGTACTTGAAAGAAGGTGATAGGAAAAAAGTTTTCAGCGGTAGTTCTAGTATTACTATTTATTCTTCCTTTAGTTGTAGCTCAAGGAGATGATGCTGAAATAGGTGTGCGATTAAAAAGCAGGTCCATGGTCGTGATTGTAATTACGAGCATCATTGTTACCGATTTAGTAATATTAGCTATAATCTCTAAGCAAAAACTGCACGACCATAAACAATTACTTTTTTTATTGATAATAATTCCAGTCATTGCCGCCACTCTTTATACCGCCGGTACGACTATTTATCTGAATAAGATCTCTGTCACCAAAGGACCAGTGCACTGGCACGCAGACTTAGAGCTCTGGAACTGCGGCAAAAAACTGGATATCCTTAATCCTGAAGGTCTTTCCAACCGAGTTGGATCTCCGGTATTTCACGAACATAATGATTTCCGCATCCATGTAGAAGGCGTGGTGGTAAAGGAGGAAGATGTTTCTTTGACAAATTTTTTCAACGTCCTTGGCGGAGCTTTAACTTCAGAATCGTTGGGTGTGCCAACTAATGATGAAATCGTGCTCTTACACAATGATGATCTATGCGAGGGAGGATTGGGAAAGGTACAAGTATTTGTATACAAAGTTATCAACCCAGATGAATATGGAAGATGGACCTATACTCAAGAAAAAATTGAAGATTATACCAATTATGTTTTGTCTCCCTATTCGCATGTGCCTCCAGGGGATTGTCTCATCATAGAATTTGATAAAGAAAAAGAAACTACTGACAAATTGTGTACGACCTATCAGGCAGCACTAAATCGGGGTGAGCTACGTGGCCGTTGAAGCAACCCTACCAACTTTATTGACGGTGATAACTACTGCAGCTATTGATTCCATCAATCCCTGTGCTATCGGTGTCTTGATCCTGATGATTTCCGTTATGGTCGGGGCAAAACAGTCGACTGGCAGGATGGTCTTGTTAGGTGGGTTGTATATACTTTCTGTTCTTACTGTTTATTTACTGGCAGGTTTAGGATTATTATATTTTTTGTCCACTATCCCTTTATGGCTTACGGAATACCTTTCCATTTCCGTCGGAATCTTAATTGTCTTTGCCGGAATTTTAGAGATAAAAGATTTTTTCTGGTATGGCAGATGGTTTTCCCTAACTATCCCTGGAAGATTTGTAGACAGGATTCATATCATGTCTAATCGGACTACTATTCCAGGAGTGATGCTGCTGGGCGCGTTCGTCTCTGCGGTAGAATTGCCCTGCACCGGCGCTCCTTATTTAGCGATCATCACCATGCTTTCGCAATATTTTGATTTTACTGCCTTTTTGTTGCTGGTACTTTACAATATTATTTTTGTGGCACCATTGATTTTGATACTTCTCTTAGTTGCTGGAGGTATGAAGTTACATAAAATCAAATCTTGGAAACACAAGAATAAAGCATATATGCGCCTCTTAATGGGCTTATTGTTGATCTGGCTAGGCTGGCTCTTGATGCTGATCGCCAATGGTACAATCAATTTTGGATAAAGAAAATTTCTCGCAACATTTTTAAATCACCTCTCAAAATATACTTTAACCATCAATGTGGGTAGTTGCTTACCTGAAGATGGTAAATGTAAACACCAACAATGGAGGCAAATAAAAATGTCGTTATACAAATATCTACGTGAAGCGTGGCGAAAACCACGAGAAAATACAGAAGTATGGAGAGAGCGTCTTCTCAGCTGGAAACAGGAACCGGCTACCGTCAAACTAGAGCATCCTACTCGTCTAGACCGAGCAAGATCGCTTGGCTACAAAGCAAAACAAGGATATGTGGTTGTTCGCCAACGGGTTACCCGAGGAGGACACGTCAGACCACAAATTAAGGGCGGTAGGAAACCGAAACGTTCTGGAACCAGATTAACTTTGCATAAGAGCTACCAGGTTATCGCGGAAGAGCGGGCTCAAAAAAAATATGAAAATCTCGTCGTGCTTAACTCCTACTGGGTTGCCCAAGATGGCGAATACTACTGGTATGAAGTTATCTTCGTTGATCCAGATCATCCAGTTATCAAGAATGATCCTAAGATCAGCTGGATTTCTGCTCAGAAAAACAGAAGCAGAGCTTTCCATGGAGTCACTTCTGCTGGTAAGAAGTCCAGGGGCATGAGCGGCAAGGGTAAAGGTCATGAAAAGGCTCGGCCTAGCCGAAGAGCTCATTTGAGAACCCAATAGGATCTTTTTTTCTTCTTTACTTTTTTTATCTTTTATTTCCTATTTTTTGAGCTTATTTTCCTCTCATTAAGCATTAAGCCAATACCTTTATATAGCCTAAATTCTTAGTTAAGCCAGATGTCAAAAAGAGGACAAGTAACCATTTTTTTAGTGATAGGTATAGTTATTTTGCTGCTTGCTGCCTTATTTTTTTACCTCTTCGGCCAGCTTACAGAAGCCCCTTTGGAAGTGGAGGAAGAAGAAGCAGTCAAATATCTTGGCGTGCCAGGATCAGTACAGAGTTTTGTTGAAAAATGCATGAGAGATACGCTTGATCCGGCGGTATATTTGTTAGCAATACAAGGTGGAGTGATTTATCCGGAAGAGGATAATCTTATTCTTTTAACAGATTATGGCTTGGTCAATTATGCTTGGATGAATGGGGTGAATGGTCTTTCTAAGGAAAAGATGGAGGAGGATTTAGCCGCCTATGTAGAAGGAAATATTGACTTTTGCTTACAGGATTTTGAAACTTTTGAAAAGCAAAACGTGACCGTAAAACCAAATTATAAAAAAATTGAGGCTGAGGTTACAATTCAAAAATCTGTGATTAGGACTACCCTTGCTTTCCCGATACAGGTTACCCTTTCCAACGGTGACGAACAATCTTTAGATTCTTTCAGCATCCAGCTAAGAAGTAGTCTGGGTGCCATGGTCGAAGTTATAGAAGCTTTGGAATTTTCTGATTTAGGCCCGGCAGATTTTGTAAACTTACCGTATCAGCCTACGGTGTTCCCATTTGATGAATCAGTGGTAGTTTATTCTTTGTCAAGAAATGAACCAGATGAACCGTTGAGTTTCATGTTTGCTGTCCGCAACGATTTTCCAGAAAACGAACCTCCGCAGTTAGCTTTTATCCCTGATAAAACATTTCGAGTAGGAGATAAATGGCAGGAAGAGTTGATTGCCGATGATCCTAACCACGATATCTTGAGCTATTCCTCAGATGCAAGTTCCTTTCCTGTTTCCGAAAATGGACTTATTGACTTTGAACTGCTTACTACCGGAATCTTTGATGTTACTTTTACCGTCGAAGATGGCCGAGGTGGAAAAGATCAACAAGAAGTTAGTATTTTAGTCCTAGAAAAATGAATAACCGATTAAATCAAATCGCTGCACTTTTTATCATTTATCTACTGGTAGTCAGTCCTCTTACTCTGGCCCAGGAAGAAACCTCTCCTCCGGAGCAATCAGATCCTTTTTCCACGGCAGATGAGCAATTTCAAAATCAAAACGATTTCAACAGTAATCCTACGCCGGAAAATTTCAACCAGTTGCCTAATCCGACTGCTGCAGATTTGGAGCGCGTCCCTAATCCTACGCTGGGAAATTTTAATCGCTTGTCTTCAACTGAACAAGGAAAATATCTAAGCAACGAAAATAAGTATAAGCAAGAATTTGCGGATCAATATTATCTTGAGCCTGCAAATTGGGGTGCAAATAATCTGGCTGATAAAGTTTTCTTTAAGCAGCAAACAGGATTGCGTGATTTTCTGAAAAAAGGAGCAGTGGAGAGAGATGCAGCTCAGAAATATTTTTCCCATACCTTCAAAGCTCCGTATCAGTTTGATCAAATAGCAGATGATTTCTTTTTCAACCAAGAGAAAGGTATGCTTAAGAATGGTCTTACTAATCTAGTTCTCGCTGAATTTAGGAATGATCAATCGATTATCGGAATTACTTCTACCAATGATGGTTTCAAGATCTCTCGGAAAATAGATGAAAAAGAACAAGAAGTCTCAGTCGCAGGTACGGAAGCAAAGACTATCTCGTATGATCAACAGAAAGGAATTTTTAGTTTTCAGCTTGCTGATGGCGGAAAACAAACCTTCGAGATACCCAATGATGCTCGCGTTACCTTTACCTTTGATGCTGGAACGTTGACAGTGGACGGTCCGGCATCAGGAATAATCAATATTCAGAAAGATTACGCCCAATTCAAAAATCATGAAGGAAAACTTATTGTTAACTATAATGGTGATATTGATGCAGAGAATGCAGAGGTAATTACTTCTAGGCTCTTTATGGATGGACGCTACAGCAAGAGAGGAAATAAAATTGAAGCTTGGGATGTCGGCGCCGGTGGAAAGCAGACGGTAGTTGTTGATAAAAATGCCTGTCCAGAGATTGGCGCCTGCGTCGGTGTATCAACACAAGGACAATGGGATGCTCGATATCTTTCTGATAAAAGTAAAGCCAGTACCTTAAAAATAAATCTTGACGAAATCTCTTCTACTTCTTCTTTCTATGCGGATCCTAATAAGCCACAGCCAACCGGAGAAGATAAAGTAGAAAAGCTTCGGGAACAAGCGCAACAATTACGTAAACCAGCTCAGCCTCCGTTGCAAGGAAAAAATGCTGAAGTGTGGATCAATAAAGACGAACAGACCCAGGCTATAACCGTAACCTCTAAAGGAGTGGTCGCGGTTGGCTTATACGATGCGCGCGGTAATTCTGCAAAACAGCTTAAAGATAAATTGAGCTACAAAGGACTCACTGGATTATCAGAGTTAGATATGCAATTTTCTGCGAGAACGACTACCAACGTCCGCGGCCAGGCTGAGTTCAAGAATGATCAATTCAGAGAAGGGGTCTTTACCAATCAAGATGGTGCGGTGATCAAGGTTAATCATGATAACTTCCGTCCCGACCAAGCAGATGCGCTTCGGGCAGAATGTTTTGATTGTACAGAGGGAGAAGCGATCGTCATCCATAAGTCAGTTGCGATAGCGAAAGAAACTGGAACTTCAGGCGTCTTTGCTGGAGCTGATCGCGCGGGAGTACGATTGGCAATAGAGGTAGACGAGAAGGGAAAAATAAAACCCTTTGAGCCAAGTAGACAAGATCTGGGCTTTCTAGCCAAGGAGATACCTCAGGATGGTCAAGAAGTTTCTATCGGTAGAAACTTAGTGGTTTCCGTGCCCTGCGGAGATCTTGCTTGCAACTTTAGATTATCCCGTGATCCGCGAACTGCAGAGTTGGGAGCAGCCTATGAATTTGTTGATCCAAAGGATCCTGAGAAAGTTGTCAGAAGAATTGAATATCCTCTCACTGTCGGAGAAGTATTAGGCAGTGAAGCAATTCTCGTCTCCGAACAAAATGCTGCTGAAGTCAATCGCTTAACCTCTCTGGTTGAACAAAGAAAATTCAATGAGCTTTCTTCGTTGTCTTTTGAAAAAGATGATCCTGCTTACGCGGCCTTAAAGAAGAAATTCATTTTAGAGAGCGGCGTAAATCTCGACGCCATTTCTGATCCTAAATATGCGCGTGATCTTCAGACCATTGTTGATACCACTAAACGAGCTAGGGATGTTTATCAAAAATATGGAATAGAGCTGGATGCTTTTGGAAATTTTAAGAGCCGGGAAGATGCAGAAAAATATCAAAAAATCGTGAACAAAGGTTTAGGAGCTGACGTAGACGAGCTTACCAGAGCAAAATGGGATCTAGCTAGGATGAGAGTGAAAGAAGTGGAAGGTTTATTGGCTGCTTGTCAGGGAACATCATATTGTCCGGTCAGTGAAGAACAACTCAAAGCGGCTAAGGAA
>CAYJQD010000015.1:0-19565 GCA_964372235.1 uncultured Methanosarcinales archaeon | reverse complement strand
TAGGGACGACGAAGAACCAGTTTTTATGTAAGGGGCAATAGTAAATGTATGAAGGATATTTCTTCCTGAACTGATCAAGGTATTGCAACAATATATCCTTCTTGGCGAAAAGGTTGAACCTAATAAGGGATTGTTCAAATAGGAAGCGGTATTTGAGCCCTTCGCCGGTAAGCGCGTCTGCCGGAATGTACTTTGGTTTTACAATGATGTAGCCCGGAGGATGTTCACATGCATATGATTTGCATTGGAAACCATCAACAGTATCTATCAAGGTAGATTCACGGAAATAAGCCATATTAATTACCTCCTTTTTCTTCGTTGAAGACTGGAAGCGCTTTCACTTTGAGATCTTTAGGGATAGGAACATCCAAGGCCTGCAGGATGGTGGGAGCTACTTTCTGGATATTGATTGTTCCTATGTTTCCATTATTGGCTATTCCTTTTCCAGCAATGATGAAAAGCCCTTGAGTCGAATGCCCTGCGCTATCTGCTCCTACTGCGCTTTCCCAGGAATAAATATCATCGTTACCGAAATCGGGATTAGAAGCCCAACTCAGATTGTCGAAATATACTGTAAGGTCTGGACAATCAGGATCATTATCATATTTGTAAACTTCTTCTTTGGTGTACACTTGTGTTTCTAATTTTCTTCCTTTGTCGTCTGGAATAGCTTTTAGCTCTTGAATGATCTTTTTCTTGAACGATTCATAGTGGTTTCCTAATACTTTCTTATTCAAGAAAACTCTGGCGTTGTATGCTCCTCCCCCATAGGCAAGGGATTTTTCCATATCGACAAAACTGTTGCTAAATTTCTGTTTCTTGTTTGGATCTACTCCTTCTTTGAGAACAAGATATCCCTTTTGGAGTAGCCAAGTATTGATATTTATTTTTCCTTCTTGCTTGACCATGCCATGATCCGAAGCAATAATGATTATTGTTTCATCATCGAGCAAAGGAAGTATTTCGCCTAGTTTTTGGTCAAGATATTGGTAATATTTTGGAATTGCATCTTTAAAGGGTGAGTCTTTGATGTGTCGCCGATGGGTCTCATCAAAATGACGCCAGAGCATGTGCTGCAGCCGATCAGAACCGATCATCACGGACATGGTAAAGTCCCATTTTTCTCTTTTCAAGAGACGCTTGAGCATTTCCACTTGCATATCAGTCATGAGATAACTTCTTTTTACTATACTTTCTTCATCGAGGCTCTTATGGCCGGCCAAACCCTGAGTTACATCAAAGAAATATTCGACGTCAGGAAATCTTTTAATTTCATCTTGCAGTGAGGCAGGGTAAGTACAGTTTTCGCTTTCGACGCCCGGGGTAAGGAAATCAGTGATCATGCAGCCTTTTATTGGCTTGGCCGGATATGAGAGAGGTACGTAAAGAGCCAAGCTACGTTTGTTGTGCTCAGCAAGAATATCCCACATAAGTTTGCATTTTATGTTTTTAGAACTGACTAGCTTGGTTTGTCCGTCTTTATCTTTGAAGGTGTAGCTGAAAACGCCTATTTCGCTGGTGTCGCGACCGGAGATCATAGAATTCCATGCTACGATGGTGTTAGGAGGAATGGCGCTATTCATCCGGGCATAGCAGCCTTTCTGCATAAGTTTGTCGAGGTTAGGAAGATCTTTCCTCCAACGTTCAAAAACCAGGGAAGGCTCTCCGCCATCGATGCCGAAAAGAAATACTTTAGTCTTGCCTTTCGTTTTTAGTAATTTAGTTAATGCTCTAATCATGTTCAATCAAGATATCCCAAGCTTCTTAGCCGTTCTTTTACTTTTTCCTCATCTTGTTCATTGTAGGAAGAGATCTGAGGATTTTCCATCTCTTTTTTTATGATCTCGATAAGAAATTCTTCCACGTTCTGTTGCTTTTTTATCGCTTTGTCTTTCAGTTGCTGATGAAGTTCTGCTGATATTGAGAGCTTAATTTGAGTAACATTCTCCATATTTCCACCTTCTTAAAAATGGAGTTAAATTGTTTTTAAAGTTTATGTATCGAGAGTCTTAGTAAAAAAGTTACTCTTAATGACCAAGAATTTTACGTTGTCTATGCGCCTTTGGCGGTGCGACGGTCAAAACTGTGTTTTGCCCTACTCGGCACAAGAAATACGGACGAAGACCATATTTCTGTGCAGAAATGAAATCGTCGTTGCATTTCATGCGCCATGGCGCAAGGCGTGATAGGGGATGTGCTTCCGGGCTGCATGAAATGCGGAAACTACCACATTTCAGCACTGAAAACTGATCGTTGTCAGTTTTCATGTGTCACGTAGGATTTGCAAAGCAAATCCGTCTTGCCGCCATGATGGCGTGCAAGGAAATAATATTCTTATAAGTTGTAAACGAATTCTTTAACTGTATTGCTGTTCCTAAAAGTTTATATACTAATTTTTTTGGCAAGCGATAGGTAAGGAGGAATAAAAGAGAAGGTTTATGGTGAAAAAAGTATATGTGCCGATGGCCGCGGATTTGTTGCATGACGGCCACATGAATATTCTGCATGAAGCAAGTAAGTTAGGCGAAGTAACTGTCGGACTATTAACTGATCGAGCTATCGCTAATTATAAACGACTTCCTTTGCTTACTTTTGAGCAGCGTAAAAAAGTTATCGAAAATATACGCATGGTAAGCAAAATATATGTTCAGGAAGAAGACGATTATATTCCAGCAATACGGGAATTAAAGCCGGATTATTTTGTACATGGAGATGATTGGAAGACCGGTGTGCAGGCGAAGAAACGTGAAAAGGTCATCGAAGTGATGAAGGAGTGGGGCGGTCAAGTAGTCGAGCCAGCCTATACACAAGGTATATCTTCAACTCAGTTGATCACTAAAGTGAAACAACGAGGAATTACTCCGGATATTCGGCGTCATATGCTGCGTCGCTTGCTTAGCGCTAAATCAATGGTGCGAGTACTGGAAGCGCACAATGGTCTGACCGGTCTCATAGTTGAGAAGACGATGGTCAAAGACGAAAATCATGTACCACAAGTTTTTGATGCGATGTGGCTAAGCAGTTTAACTCATGCTACTTCTAAAGGAAAGCCTGATATCGAGTATGTGGATATCACTTCTATCAGCAACACAGTGAGCGAAATTTTTGAAGTAACGTTCAAGCCGATGATTGTCGATGCAGACAGCGGCGGATTGATAGAACATTTCCGCTTTACAGTAAAAACCTTAGAGCGATTAGGTGTTTCTGCAGTAGTTATTGAGGATAAAGTAGGATCAAAACGAAATTCTTTGTTTGGAACTGAAGTAGATCAGACTCAAGATACGATCGAAAATTTCTGCCATAAGATTTCCGAAGGTAAGAAAGTCCTGGCTTCTGATGATTTTATGATCATAGCCAGGATCGAAAGTTTGATTTTGGAAAAGGGCGTTGCTGATGCACTTGAAAGGGCGAAAGCATACATTGCGGCAGGAGCAGATGGGATCATGATCCATAGTAAGGAGAAATCTGCTGATGAAGTGTTGCAATTCTGCGAAGAATACAGGAAATTTGAGAATAGAGTTCCTTTAATTGCGGTGCCCAGCACGTACTCAACGGTAACCGAAGACGAATTGATGAAAGCAGGCGTTAATATTGTTATCTATGCAAATCATTTGCTGCGCAGCGCATATCCTTCTATGGTGAAAGCAGCGGAGTCAATTTTGAAACATAAGCGCTGTCATGAAGTCAGTAAGGAGTTGTGCATGCCAATTAAAGAGATTATCACTCTTATCCCCAATGGTGATGAATAGAGCGGTGAATAAAAATGGATGATAATTATCTAAAACGGAGCGGGCAAAATCTGCAGGGGATCATTAATGATCTCAAACGTCGTCCAGAAGATGCAGCTGCTGAATTGGAGGTTCCTCTTCGAGAGTTTACTTCTTATCTACGCGGCGAAACAGCAATGCCCGCAGAAGTAATTACTCGTGCTACAAAAGTCTGGCCAGTCAACGAACGAGATTTTTATTGTTTGCGCGATGATGCTCCTACCGGCATTAAAATAATGAGGTCGACAGAATCAGCTCGTACCAGCCGTATCATGGAACGTGCGGGAAAACCATATTATGAATATCGCGATACCGCTTGCAGCAGTGTAAGTCAATTCCGCCCCGAATGGATCAAAGAATTGTGCATAGTAGATAATAACGATCCGGAAAATCCTGAAGTACAGTGGAACAATGGACATTTCATGCATCAGTTTACCTATTTTGTTGGTCCGGTAAATTTCTATTATCGAGGGGAAGATGGGAAGAAAAAAGTCGCGGTCATGAATACCGGCGACTCTATGTACATCACGCCGTTTGTGCCGCATACTTTTGCGACACGAAAAAATGATAAGGGAGAATATGGTCTTATCCTGGCCTTAACTTATGGAAACAAATTAGCTGGAGAGACACAGCAAGAATTATCGGCGTTAGGATCGGAACTAGCTTCACAGTATGCGATGGATTTCTCTACGTCAGAGAAAACGTTTGCTTCGTTGTTACATTTTCATAGGGAATCTGCTAGTATGGATTTAGAGGAATTGGCTCGAAGAAGCAAACTACCTCTTACGCTTTTAGAAAAGTATGAATCAGGAGAAAAAAAGCCGTGGAGTGCAGGTTTAGAATCAATTGCTGAAGCATTGAACATTGACGTACGCGAATTAATGCCTTCAGACTATGTTGAAAGAAAAGTGATTGTGCGCACCTACAAGAATAATTCTACCTGGAATTTCCCACATCACGAACCAGCCTATAAACTAGTTGAATTAGCAGCAACACATCATCTTCCTCATTCCAAAGCTTTTGAATTCAATTTGTTGAAAGATGAAGGTAGTGATCGGGAAAGTTTAGATCTTAAAGTTGGGCTACATCAATATGTATATAACGTGGGTAAAACACCAGTGAATGTAAATTGGTACCTTGACGGGCAAATGTATCATGATTTCATTCAGCCAGATGATTCTCTCTACATAAAGCCATTTGTTCCGCATAAATTCCGTGGAAAAGATGGAAAACTGTTGGTCTTACGAATTGGCGGAAGAGCAGCAGGGGAATCGCAGCGGGAACTTTCCTTGATCGGCAAAGAGAATGCTGAGAGAGCTGTATCTGAAATGATGCCTTGGTTTAACAAAGAAGGAAGGAATAAAGTTTGATATTATAATATCTTACATAAGTTTTATAAAACTTTCACAGAAATTTCTATCATGGTTTCAGACAATATTCAATTTTTAATCCCATTTCTCTATGATGGAGAAAATATAGTACAGCGTTCTCTAGGTAGTAGTGCTTCTGATCTGACTAAGAAAGTCCATCATGTATTTGATGTGATGCGCGAAGATCCTGAGCTATTGCGTCCCCGTGATGTAGGCGCTGTTGTGTATGATACCAATTCACAATTAGGTAAAAAAGATGAAAGGATGGCTCACTTTTTGCGGGTAGGAAGTATAACTAAGCAATTGGTTACTGCTCTTGCAGAACAAAATCCTGATCTACCTTTACCCTCTTCAAAAGCAGCATATGCGATGGGATTAGTTCATGATCTTTCCAATGCGTTCGCGCGATACGGCGTGCCATTTGATCAGGAAGAAAAAGAATTATCATTGTATCACCTTGCGATTGAATTAGATGTTCCTATATTTGCTGATGCGGCTCAGCATAACGCCTATCTGGAGATCGCTCATATGATTGCTAAGCGAGAAGGATTTGCCAATATTGGGAATTACGCAGCTTGGTCGGATGCATATAATGATCGGACTAATCCTCATAATGTTTTTGCTATGTTTGAGGAATACGGAAATCCTCATGCCGCAGAGGGTAATGATTTTGCCCATGGGAAAGACAAGCTGGGATTGATGGCTTTAACAGTTGCTGATTGCATTGATGATGGGAAATCGTATAGGCTCGATTTGGAGGATGCTGATAAATTGAAAGCTAATTTTGATCTGCGCATGTCCGATGTGGTGGCAAGAAGTTATGGTAACAAAATCAAAGCTGGCAAGGCGCCAACTGCTTTTGGTGTTGCTTTAGTCGAGAAAGGCGGATTGCAGAGGTTGGAATCGTATCTCGATATTCTAAGTAACCTTCTTTCATCATCTTTATAAAAGCTATTTTTTTTCTTTGATCATGATTTCAGCACGATATTTTTTTGACTTACTGAAAGAGCATGGTCTTACTTTCTATGCCGGCGTTCCCGATTCTTTATTGAAAGATTTTTGTGCCTATGTCACTGATAATACTTCAGCAAAAGATCACATCATCGCTGCAAATGAAGGGAATGCAATTGCTTTAGCCGCAGGGTATCATTTGGCAACCGGAAAAGTAGGCGTGGTATACCTTCAGAATTCTGGGTTAGGTAATTGTGTCAATCCTTTGACTTCGCTTACTGATAAAGAGATTTATTCTTTGCCGGTATTGCTGCTTATCGGGTGGAGAGCTGAACCTGGTAAAAAAGATGAACCTCAGCACCGCAAGATGGGTAGGATAACGTTGCCATTGCTTGAAACTCTGGAGATTCTCTATGGGATTCTTCCTGAAAATGAAGAGGAAGCAAAAACAGCAGTGCAAAAAGCGGTTGAGAGTCTGAATAACCATAAAACGCCTTATGCTTTAGTAGTGCGGGAGGAAACATTCAATTCTTATTCCTTGAAAACAAAGCAGGAAACCCATTTTCCTTTAGCGCGAGAAGAAGCGATAAAGGTCGTTACTTCAGCTCTTTCTAACGATGATATTGTTGTTTCCACGACGGGAAAAACTTCTCGGGAACTGTTTGAGTTTCGTAAAGCAACCGGACATGGTCATCATCAGGATTTCTTGACGGTTGGATCGATGGGGCATTCTTCTGCTATCGCGCTGGGTATAGCCTTACAGAAGCCGAATCAAAAAGTGTATTGTTTTGATGGCGATGGAGCCCTGATCATGCACATGGGAATTCTTTCTACAGTAGGGAAATTGCAGCCTTCTAATTTTAATCATATTGTTTTCAATAATTTTGCGCATGACTCCGTCGGCGGACAACCTACCGCAGCAGATATTGTCGATATCCCTGCCTTAGCTAAAGCGAATGGATATAAACATGTTCTTCAGGCGCAAACAGCCGAGGAGATAAAGCGTTGTTTAGACATAATGAAGGACAAGGAAGGTCCAAGCTTATTGGAAATACGTTGCAATAAAGGAGCACGTAAAGATTTAGGAAGACCTACTCAATCACCTTTAGAGAACAAGCAGCAGTTTGTAGCATTTCTGCAAGAAAAATAGATTTTTGGATGAAGGTTGAGCATGCAAAAAGAATATATTGGTTCAGGATGTTTGGTCCATCTTAAGGAAGTCTTAGAAGCAGAAAAGCCTTCTTCCATTTTTTTAGTAACTGGTAAAAATTCCTATCACCAATCTGGAGCAAGAAAAATCGTTGAATCTCTTCTTTCGAATTACAAAATAATTTCTTTCTCTGATTTTTCCGTGAATCCGCAGCTCGAAGATGTTAAGAAAGGTATAGCACTGTATCGACAGGCGCAGTGTGATTTGGTCATAGCTGTTGGCGGCGGCAGTGTTATTGATATTGCGAAGTCGATCAATTTTTTAGCGGCACAACCAGCTGATGCAGAGAAATACATAAGAAAAGAACTTACTCCTATCCATAAACCTCGAACGTTTGTTGCTGTTCCTACTACAGCTGGCACAGGGTCGGAAGCGACTCATTTTGCGGTGGTGTATATAGGTAAGACAAAATATTCTCTTGCTCATCAGGAATGGATGATCCCTCAGTATGTATTCCTTGATCCAAACCTTTCTTTACATTTACCAAAGTACATTACCGCTTCCACAGGCATCGATGCGCTATGCCAAGCAGTTGAATCGTATTGGTCTACTCAATCTACTGAAGAATCAAAGCAGTATGCAAAGCAAGCAATAACTATCATCTTACAGAATTTGGTCGGCGCGGTGCAGAGACCTTCGCTGCAAAGTCGGGAATCAATGCTGCTGGCAGCTAATCTAGCTGGAAAAGCTATCAATATATCCAAGACCACGGCCTGCCATTCCGTTTCCTACCCTATTACTTCTTATTTTGGTGTTTCGCACGGCCATGCTTGTGCCCTCACATTAGCAGAGATGTGTTTGTATAACAGTAAGGTAAGTGAGCATGATTGTCTTGATAAACGTGGTGCAACGTATGTTAAAAATATTCTTTCTGAATTATGCATGTTGTTTCAGGTTGAGGATATCGACGAGATGCAACGAAAGATTGAGAGTATGATGGATAAAATTGGACTTGATAGGAAGCTTACTTTACTTAACATTTCTGCCCCGGAACATCATGATGTCATTGTTGCTAACGGATTTAATCCGGAACGGGTCAAGAATAATCCCAGAGAATTAACAGAGCAGGCCTTAAGAGAGATATTGAAGAGGATAAGTTAGCTGTAAAATCATTCTTCCATAAGCTTCTTAAAGCGTTTCTGCATCGTTTTGTTCCATGGACAAGAAAAGAGAGAAGATGATCATCACCATTGATGGTTCTTCTTGGACCGGAAAATCTAGTTCGGCGAAAGCTCTTGCGAAGATGTTAGGCTATCAGTATCTCAATACCGGAGCAATGTTTCGGGCGGTCGGATATTTAGTGAAAAAGAGAGGATTAACTGGAGAAAAAGATATTGTCACTGCGATTAAAGATCTGACTATGGAGTTTAGAGTTGTTAACGGGGAAAGTAGATTATTTTTGAATGGAGAAGATGTGAACGAGCAGATTACGAATAATGAAGTAGTTTACTTGGCTTCCAAAGTAGCAGGTTTTCCTGCCGTGCGAGAAAAATTACTTCAGCTGCAGCGCAGTATTGCCAAGAACGGAGGGTTTGTGGTAGAAGGCCGGGATACTGGTACTGCAGTTTTCCCTGATGCAGAGTGGAAATTCTTTTTAGATGCTTCTATGGATGTAAAAGTAAAGCGATATTTTAAGATGCTTCCTCCGGAGGAGAAAAATGCTAAAACGCCGGAAGAAGTGCGTAAAATTATTGAGGAAATAGATGCACGCGACCGTAGCAGAACTGTTGGACCATTAGTCAAGCCCAAGGATGCTATTGTTTACGATAATTCAGAAAGTCCCAGCGGGGATCAAGATGCGATAGTGATGTGGTATTATATCACTAAAAAGAATGAAATGATCAGTAATTTTAATAATATTAAATAAAGGTTGACTGAAAATGGTTACCATACAAGAAATCAGAGAGAGATGTAAGAAAGAATATTGGGGATGGTCTAATAGGTTAGTGCATGAGGTAGGCTTTTATTTCACCAAACCGTTCATCAATACACCTATCACTTCTAATCAGGTTACCTTGTTCTGGCTGTTCTTAGGCTTAGCCGGAGCAGGGTTGTTGTCGACGGGGATCTATAAATGGATGCTGTTAGGGATTATTATCTATCATCTTGGACATTTCTTTGATTGCGTGGACGGAAATCTTGCACGATACCGCAATAAGCCAAGCTTGAAAGGGCAATATTTGGAACAGATCGCCCATCACATCACTATCATTTCAGTGTTATGTGGTTTGACGGTTGGTACTTTCAGGATGACTGAAAATGTTCTTTCACTGTATTTAGGAGGCGTAGCGCTCGGTGCTTTTGTGTTTGCAAAATTGTTCAACATTAATCTGATTTCGTATAAAGCAGAACTGAGAGAACGGGTTGCACACATTATCGATCAGCTTAATCCTCGAAAGAGAAGCAAATTGACTATTTTTATATTTAGTTTTGTCCGCATCGAGCATCCCCTGAATCTCCTATTTTTTACCATCCTGATTAATCAACCTTTAGTTGGATTGGGCTGTTATGCTTTTATGCATACGATAGAAATGATTAGGAAGCTAGCGACGTCTCTTATTAAATTACAGAAGGCTGATGATGCAGTATTACAAAAATAATAAAAAATCATACGCTTCTATTATTGATCATATCCGCCAAGAATCCAAAGAGGATGATCTGGATTCCTACCAGCATGAATAAAGCGCTTAAGACGGTAGTCGGAAGCTTTCCTACCAGACCGAGGACAAAAAATCGGTAGACCAACCAAACCCCAAGAATAAAGCCGATGCTAAAAAAACTTAAGCCAATCTTTCCAAAGAATTGCAACGGTTCGTAATTCCGGTAGATCCTGAAAATATTTATCCAAGCTTTCACTGCATATTGCAGCGGGCTTTTGAACAGCCGGCTCTTTCGAGTTTTTCGTGAATCAATAGGAATTTCGGCGATCTTGAAGCCTTGTTTTGCTGCTTTGATGATCTGTTCTTGGGTATAGGTAAAAGTGTTGATGAAATCGATCTCCCGAGCTAATTCAGCAGTGAACGCTCTAAAGCCAGTGGTTGAATCGGTGATCCGCACCTTAGTGAGCGAACTTAAGACTTTTGAAAAGAGAATGTTTCCTATTCGTTTGCTTAAGGGCATGTATTGAATTTTCCCTCGAAATCTGCTGCCTAAAACTAAGTCATATCCTTGCTGCA
Source organism: uncultured Methanosarcinales archaeon (assembly GCA_964372235.1). Classification (GTDB taxonomy): domain Archaea; phylum Nanobdellota; class Nanobdellia; order Woesearchaeales; family GW2011-AR9; genus JACPIL01. The sequence continues at coordinate 9,091 of CAYJQD010000015.1, read as the reverse complement.
CTTTTTCGATAAGCTGAGGTATGTGTCGCGGATCATACTGGCCATCGGCATCGGTATGGACGATGATATCTGCTTTCCGTTCCAGGCATTCTTTCATCTCTGTACGGAAGGTCTCCGCTAATCCTTTGTTGCGGCGGTGGGAGACAACTATCGCTCCCTGCTCTTCCGCGATCTTAACGGTATTGTCTCTGCTACCGTCATTTAAGACGAGAATTTTATAATTGTAAGAGGTTCCTTTCAGGGCTTCTTTGATGTCCAGAATAGTCCTGCCGATATCTCTTTCTTCATTGTAAGCAGGGATGGAAATGATGATAAAAGGACTTTTTGGTTTAAGATTCTGTTTAGTTGTACTTTTCATCAGGATTCCGGCTAGAGTTCAGCTTAAATATTTTATGAATTCCGGGCTTTATTCTAAATAACAGTATTTCAGAAAAACTTTTAAACCATCTTCTGAAAAAGATCATGATGAGGAAAGGTTTCCAGAGTAAGCTTATTGTATTTTGTATACTTGCCAGTATCCTCGTGGGGGCGGGAATTCTTCGGCTGTACGATCTAGAAGAAGAAAGCCTGTGGCTGGATGAATGTTTTACGCTCGATTACAGTTCAAAACCGATCCTTTCTTTGGTAGAGACGCTGAAGAAAGACGTCCATCCTATAGGGTATTATCTTCCACAGCATCTCATGGTGGAGTATTTTGGAACAGGAGAAATAAGTTTGCGCATCTTATCAGTCTTTTTTGGAGTCCTTTCGGTTTTCCTTACCTATGTCTTAGCTAAGAAGATTTTCTCTTGGAAGGAAGGATTACTGGCTGCGTTCTTTATGTCTATATCTTATACTTCTATCCTTTATTCCCAGGAAGCGAAGATGTATAGCATGTTTGCTGTATTCTTTTTACTTTCGATCATCTCTTTTATGAGGTTTATAGAAAAGCCCTCTACTTTCAATACGATTTTTTTCTCTCTCTCTGCAGTATTATTGCTCTATACCCATATCATCGGGCTAGCAATAATAGCTTTCTATGTTCTCTATTATATCACTAGCTATATTCTGCGAAAAAGAATTGATTTAATTCCTCCTTTCGTTATACAAAAAGATTTTTCTCTTGTCAAGTTTTATGCTGCTTTGGCAATTATCTTTTTGTTGTATCTCCCTTGGCTGGAAATTTTAACCTTTTACCAGTTGCCTTTGCTGTACAATTTCCTTGGTTCAAAGCTTATTGAAAAAACCGGATTCAATCTTTTGCCCTTCGTCGTGATTAGTGCAGTCCTACTTTGTGTATTGTATCTGGCGGCTTTATATCTTATCCTGAAAAATAAAATCAATTTTCACGCAATTAGAGATCATTCTAAAGGATTTTTCAGGGTTTTTTCAAATGAAAAATTTATTTTTATATTAATTCTATTTTTTTTAGTTTTAGATTTTTTATTAAGCAAATATCTATTTTCATCAGTTAGCATTGTTAGGTTTGCATTTTTTGTGCTTCCTTTAGCCTACCTTGTTCTTTCTAGGATTCTCTTGAAACTGAAAAAGAATTCTTTTGCAATAATTCTATTTACCCTTTTCCTGGTCAGTGCTTCAGTTGAGCTGTATATGTACTATACCGTAGATTCTAAAGAACAATTTCATGAAGCAGCTGATTATATCGAAGAGCATGCTTCTCCAGCAGATGTTTTATTTCTTCACCGAGCAACGATAGCTAAGCTGTGTTTTGATTACTATTATTCTGGCAACGTGGAAGAAGTACGGCTGATAAAACCGGGTGAAGATGATCATCTTTTGAAAGAGAGAGCTTCCGGCAAGAGAGACGCGTATCTGATCCTTAGCCACAACTATCATACTAAGGATTATTTTACACAAAAAATGGATGAGCTCTATAAATTCAAAGAAGAGAAGAAATTTATCGGAGTAACGATCTACAAATATGATGTCTCAGAATCATAATCTATTTAAATGGATTGTGCGGCCGATGAGGTGTGGTTAAAAGTGGTTAGAATAGGGGTAATCGGATCAGGAAAATGGGGTGAAAATCATCTCAAAGATTTTTCTAAAATTTCTTCCTGTCATCTGATCGGATTGGCCGATGTTGATGAACGCAAGAAAGAACTGGCAGAAAAACACGGGATAAAATTCTTTAAGGATTACCGGGAGATGCTTCCCCATATTGATGCAGTGACGGTGGTCACACCAACTCATTTTCATTATGAGATAGCCAAGGATTGCCTTCTCCAGGGAAAGCATGTCTTTGTAGAGAAACCGTTATGTTTTGATCACCAGCAATCTCAGGAATTAGTAGATATTGCCGGAAAAAAGAAGGCAGTGCTTTCGGTAGGATATGTGTTTCGTTTTAATCCTCTGATGCCTCGTGTTAAGGAATTGTTGTCTGAGATCGGAGACATACATTATATCTCGGGAAGATATATTCATTCCACAGTGCCGCCACGGAAAGATTCTGGAGCGATCTTCAACTTAGGAGTCCATCTTATCGATTTCTTAAATGAGCTGCTTCCTCAAAAAGCGCAGAAAATCTATGCTCGCAATTCTCATTTGATCTCTAAACATAATGAGGATTCATCTTTCATCACCATCGATTATGGCAATTTTAGCGCTCATTTAGAAGTAAGCTGTTGCCATCCTTTAAAAAAGCGGGACATGTGGATCATCGGTTCAAAAGAGAAGCTCTATCTTGATTTCTTAGATCAGGTTATCGAACGACATCCGCTCGTCGTAAGTGAAGATAAGACAGAACGGAAAGAAACCTTCCGTGATCCGGAAGTGGCCAAGAATCAGCCTTTATATGAAGAATTAAAATATTTTGTCCATCTTTGCAATAAGAGAAGTATGGGTGAGGAAGTCAATCACAATCTTTCCGCAGAGAATGTTCTTACTACTAAAATGTGTTCTTTAGCTATCAAATCGGCTCAACAAAATGAGGTTCATCCTATAGAATAGTGATGGCGATTAGGAGATAATACAATGAAACGGATCTTAGTTACAGGAAGCGGCGGGGCGCCTACGCTTAATTTTGTACGCAGTCTGCGCGATGCTGATCCCAAGCGCGAGAAATATTATATTGTCGGTATTGACTGTGACGAGTTTACGGTCCATCGTAGCGAATGCGATAAAATCTATCTTTGTCCGAAAGCGACTGATAAGAATTACATCCCTTTTGTAAAACATATTATCATCAAAGAAAAAATTGATTTTATCCATACCCAGCCAGAAATAGAAGTGTTTACCATAGGTAAACATCGCGATGAAATAACTGCTCTGGGCTGCAAAGTTTTTATGCCTAAGCAAAGCACTATTGAAATCTTACGTGATAAGGCCAAGTCCTATAAGGTATGGAAAGAAGCAGGGATAACTGTACCGGAAAATATTGAAATCCATTCTGAAGAAGACTTGAAGAAAGCGTATGAAAAATTTGGCCAGGAGATCTGGATCCGAGAGACTATCGGAGCGGCAGGAAAAGGTTCGTTATCTAGACCTGATTTTACGTTTGCAAAAATGTATATCGAATCTCGGAATGGATGGGGTAAGACAGTTGCAGCGGAGCATTTGACTCCTCGAACTGTTACTTGGCAATCTCTTTGGAACCAGGGTAAACTAGTAGTTGGTCAAGGTCGGGAGCGAAAGTCCTGGGAAATGGGTAATAGAACCCAGTCTGGTGTGACCGGATTGACTGGAACTGGTGAGATTGTCAACGATCCAGCAGTGGCCGAATTGGCAAAAAAGTGTATTCTTACCGTCGACAATGAGCCGCATGGTATCTTTAGCGTTGATTTTACGTATGATCATAATGGCGTGCCTAATCCCACGGAGATTAACATTGGCAAGTTTTTTACCACGCATTATTTCATCACCAGCACTGGCTGTAACATGCCGGATATCCTCATCAATCTTGCGTTTGATGAATATAACGGTCCTTACAATATTGTAGACCCCTGTAAGGCAGGGTATTTGTGGGTGCGCGGGATGGATGTTCAGCCGGTCCTTATCAGAAAAGAGGCAGTGGAGCAAAAAAAGAAAGAGTATTTGGAGCTCTTAAAGCAAATTTCTGGATAATGAAAATAATTGTTACTGGAGGAAGCGGATTTCTCGGCAAGCATTTGATTGAAGCGTTGCTAAATGAAAGGCATAGTGTTATTGCTTTAGGGAGAGAGAAGATCCCAGATCCTCGTATTGATTCGGTTAGGTACGATCTCCTACAGGAACCTTCTGAAGAAATTAGAAATAAATTGGTGAATGTTGACGCAATAGTACACCTGGCCGCGATCATGCCTTCTAAATTGGATAAAGGCGAAGATATTGTCGCTCAAAATCTGCTCATGACCAAAAATGCTTTATCATTGGCAGATTCTTCGAAATATTTTATCTTTGCCAGCTCAGTAGATGTGTATCCCTATTCTGAAACCTTGGTAGATGAAGATACCTCTTTAGACCCTATTTCTGAGTATGGAGAAAGCAAGAAAGAATCGGAAGATGAATGTTTGCGCTGGTTGGAAAAGAACCCTCACGTCGCCATGACTATTCTGCGATTCTCTCATCTATATGGTCCAGCTGATACGAACACCAAAGGCATCGATGTCATGATGCGTAATGCTCTACTTGGTAAAAAGAGTACTATCTATGGGGAAGGTAACCAGAAGAGGACTTATCTATTTGTTGATGATGCAGTTAGAGCGATACTTCTATGTCTTAAACAGCAAAAAGCAGGAATCTTTAACGTTGCGGGTAGCGCTTCTTATTCTATCTTGGAAGTGATTCATCATATTGAAGAAATTCTAGGAAGAAAGATGGATTTAGCAATTACTAATCCTGGTAATTCAAAACACAAGGGAAGCTCTATCGTTTCCGCTACCCGATTTTCTGCAGCAACAGGACTTGCTCCTAAAGTAAATCTGCATGAAGGGTTGCGCAAGCTTATGCCACGGAATATTTTCTTTGATCTTGATGGTCCTATCCTGGATGTAAAGGAACGATACTCTGCTGTCTATAGAAATTTTGTCCTGGAGCATGGCGGAATACCACTATTTCTGGAAGAATATTGGAAGCAGAAAAGAATGAAAACGTCTCTGGAGAGATTGCTGGAGCTGAGCGGCTGTGCAGGTTTAATAGAAGAACATAAAAAATATCTTTCCCGGCATAGGGAAGAGTTGTCTTCGTTGAAATTAGATAAACTCCAGCCGCAGACGAGAAAAGTGTTAGCGCATTTGTCTCAGAAATATGATTTATATCTTATCACCCTCCGCAGGAATAAAGAAAATCTTGCTTGGCAATTGAAAGAACTAGGTCTTCTTCCTTTTTTTAAGGCGATTTTATCTGTCGCGCCTAACAGCGAGGACAAATGGAAACATAAGGTGGATCTTCTGGTCAAACATCATCTTCAGCATCAATCCGGGATCATCATCGGCGATACGCCTACAGAAGTAATTGCAGGAAAGAAAATCGGTTTAACTACGATCGGAGTTTCCAATGGGATCAGGACTAAAGAGATTCTAAGTCAGGCCGAACCGCATTTAGTGGTGGAAAGCATTGGAGATCTGCAGTCTCTGCCGTTTTTTAAATTAGGATACGATAAAGGATAACTAAAATGCATAAACTATTTAAAGCAATTTTGGGCTGAATCTTCTATGAAAGGTGGGAAGATTCCGTTAGTTGATTTACGAGCGCAATATGATTCTATAAAACCAGAGATTGATGCAGCTGTCCAAGAGATAATCAATTCTTCTCAATTTATTTTAGGGGATCCGGTAGAAAAGTTTGAACAAGAACTAGCCCAGCATTGCACGGTTCCTTTTGCTGTAGGCACCAGTAGTGGAACGTCGGCGTTGTTTCTTGCCTTGAAGGCGTATGGCATCGGTCCAGGTGATGAGGTCATTACTGTACCTAATTCTTTTATCGCAACTGTATCTTCCATAATCCATGTTGGCGCTACTCCGGTTTTTGTAGATGTGGATAAGGATACGTTGTTAATGGATCCTGATCTTATCGAGAAAGCGATAACGCCAAAAACCAAAGCAATCCTGCCTGTTCATCTGTATGGACAAGTGTGTGATATGGATCGGATTTTAGAAATAGCCAAAAAACATAATTTATGTGTGATTGAAGATGCAGCTCAGGCTATTGATGCAGAGCACAAAGGTAAAAAAATCCCTCTAGGAGAGACTGCTATCTTTAGTTTTTTCCCGGCGAAAAATCTGGGTGCGTATGGTGATGCTGGCGCAGTGGTCACCAAAAATAAAGCTGTCGCTGACGTAGTGAAAAAACTTCGTAATCATGGAAGAATATCAAAGTACGAGAGCGATATCTTAGGTTATGGGGCAAGAATAGATGCACTGCATGCGGCTATCTTGAAGACTAAACTGAAGCACATAGGAAAGTGGTCTACCTTGCGTAATCATCATGCAGCATTCTATACTGATTTGTTGAGAGAAGTTTCTCAAGTTAAGACCCCAGTAGTAAAAGAGAATAACAAGCATGTTTTCCATCTGTATGTCATTGAAGTAGAAGTACGCGACCAATTGAAGCAAGAGTTAAATAATAAAGGAATCGGCGCAGAAGTGCATTATCCTCTTCCTCTTCATCTTCAGCCAGCGTTAGCATATCTTGGATATAAAGAAGGTTCTTTTCCAGTTACTGAAAGAGCAGCTAAACGGATTTTGTCTCTTCCTATGTATCCAGAACTTCCTGCTCAGCATATCTATGATATCGTGGCGACCATAAAAGAGGTTCTGAAAGCATGAAATTACCGCAACTCAACAATAAAGTAGTTTTAGTGATCGGTGGAGCTGGATTTATTGGCAGCCATATTGTGGATCGGGCTTTGCAGTTAGGAGCGGAAAAAGTAATTAGTTTTGATAATTACAGCGGCGTGTTGCAAGACAACTTGGCGCATCTTAAAGATGATCCTCGCTTTGTTTCTCTTCGAGGAGACATACGAAATTTTGAGGAAGTAAAGAATGCTATCCAGGGAGTGGATTTAATTTTAAATGAAGCGACTTCTAAATTAGTGACCAGCATAAAAGATCCTATGGCTGACGTATTGACCAATACGGTTGGCAATATGACTTTGCTGGAAGCAGTGCGTAAGACTGGGAGTTCAGCTCGTATCGTTCATGCTTCGACCGGTTCAGTTTTCGGAGATGCGCAAGTTCCTTACAATGATGAGACCAGTGTCAAGCAGCCCACCACCATCTACGGTGCTAACAAGTTGGCGGCCGAACATTATCATCTTTATTTTGCCAAGGAATATGGCATAAAGTCTTCCATTATCAGATATTATCATGTCTATGGAGAAAGACAGGATTCTCGTTTAGGGGCAGGAGTGATTAATTTGTTTTTATCCAACGTGTTGAATGGAAAAGCACCTACGGTGTGCGGTACTGGAGAAGCAATACGTTGTTTTACCTACGTCAAGGATTCTGCTGATGCAAATTTCTTGATCGCCAATTCCTCTAATGCCGTAGGAAAAAGATTCAATGTTGCTTCTAAGGTCAGGATAAGTGTATTAGAATTAGCAGAGATGGTCGCTCGCAAATATGGTCCTCCAGGAATGAAACCTGCTTTCATTGCGGCTCGAACAGGAGAGGTACTTAATCCTGTGCCAGATACTAAAGCGATAGAAGAATTAGGATTTAAGGAGACAGTTACTTTTGAAGAAGGCTTGGACAGAACTAAACAATGGATCGCCAGCCAGCTTCAGAAATAGCGAATTTCGGTAGCGAGTAATTATGAATGCGGTAAAGGATTCTTTCTGGAATAGCAGCATGTTTGTAGTATTGTTAGTATTGAGTTCTACAATTTTGGTTTCTTTAGCTCAAGTAGCATTTAAGCTGAGCTGGGACGATAGCTATTCTGTACTTAGTGCGGCAGCAGGTGTAGGATTGTATGTTCTTGGTTCACTACTTTTTATGTTCGTGTTAAGGAAAAAGAAAGTTACGTTTGTATTTCCTTTTATGACCTTAAGCTATGTCTGGGTGCTTTTTTTTTCAGCATATCTTTTTGGAGAAGTGATTTCCTTGGTAAAGGTATTAGGGATAGCGTTGATCTTTACTGGAGTATTTCTTATTTATGTTGGGAATAAGGGAAGTAAAACTTTTCCTCAAATAGAGAGGATGCAATGATACAAACTATATTATCTATGGCTTTAGTTTTATTGAGCGGATTTTATGGAGCATTAGCACCGATCTATCTTAAGAAAGGATTAGGCGAGATTGAAATTTCTTCGTTGAGGACTTATAAGAACATAATAATAGCTGGTTTTATTTTTGGAACGGGTCTCGTGCCGCTTATTTTAGCGATGAGATATGCTGATCTTTCCTTACTCTACCCGCTGACTGCTTTATCATATGTGTGGACAGCATTATATTCAGCATATTTTCTTCGGGAAAGTATAAACAAGTATACCTGGATGGGAATCTGGTTTACCGTCGGCGGGGTTATCTTGATTGGTGTTTCTGCTTTTTTGTAATTAGTTCAAATATCTTCCAATATCATAAAGTTTATATGCTGTTATTTAGGGTTTTATCCTAAAATGGCTTTTAAATCTAAGATAACCTTGGTCGCTCCCGCGTACAATGAAGAAGGCTGTATTGAGGAGTTTGTAACTCAAGCTAATCAGACTTTTGAAGAAAATAACTATGTTGGAGAAATACTGGTAGTCAATGATGCGAGCCGGGATAGGACGTTACAGATTCTTGAAGCGCTGCAAAAGAAAGTTCCTCGCCTGCGGATCATCTCGCATAAGAGAAATCAAGGTTTGACTGCAGCAATGATCACTGGTATAGAAAATGCCAAACATGAAGTTATTGTATTTATGTCCTCTGACTTAGAATCGCATCCACGGGAAGATATTCCAAAACTTCTGGAAGCCTTAGACCTGGGATACGATGTAGCGATCGGCTGTCGGATGAATAAGAGACAGGGTTTTTTGAAAACGCTTCTTTCGAAGAGCTTTAATGCCTTAGTAAGAATTTTGTTCAAGGTTCGTTTTCATGACGTAGGCTGGGTGCGAGCGTTCCGTAAAGAGGTATATTAAAACATCGAATCGATGCGCTCCGACTGGCATAGATATTTTGTGATCTTAGCCGCG
>CAYJQD010000014.1:0-20415 GCA_964372235.1 uncultured Methanosarcinales archaeon | reverse complement strand
CGTTATAATTTTTATTTTTATGAGCGATAAAAGGTACAGGTACATTCATATGTCCGGAAGAAGGTATAATGGTTTTTATTTTCCAGAAAATTATATCGCCGGCGCAAGGAGACCTGAACGGACGGCAATCCATCGTATCGATATTTATTCTTACGATAACTTCTTTTGGCATAGAAGAAATGACCGGTATCTCGTCCCGGGAGGGATTCTGCATAAAACAATCTCGATAGATTTTGGGTTAATACTCCCGCATGTGGAAGAATTAGCGGAAGTTGAGGAACAAAATTATCGACGGCGAAACCGTGTAGAGGAAACTCTGCGAGGCGGGAAAAAAGTAAAGCTTCCTAAAAGCTGGAAGTATGTCGAAGACTATATCAATCCAAGTTTTGAAGTACAACCTGAGGATGGCAGCATATTTTATGCCTTTGATGTTCGTTTGCCCCGGGGGATATTAAAACAACCATTGGAATATCATGTCACCAGAATTCTGTCTCAGGATAAAAAAGTAGAGGATACTTGGACCGAAAAAGCGACTATCTGGGCAACCAGGCAACGAGGAAGTAAAAACGTTCCTTTAGGAGATTATGTGATACGCTATAACCGAGAGCTAAAAGATTTACAGTGGAATTAATAGGAGATTTTTCCTAACTTTACTGCCGCAGCAATAACCCATACTGCATTTAAAATTACAAAAGGCCAACTTTCTAATGTGTAGGCGTAGTACGTCAGCAGTCCTGCACCTAGAATGTTGATCAAATTATATGGGACAGTTTCTGCATTTACTTTTTTGTAAAATTCGTTGAGGAAGAAGGCTACCAAGATGCAGCTGGCCCCGATGATACCTGCTACTAAGCTCATTTTTTCCTCCTGGTCTGCTTCGCTAAACTTACAAAATGTTCTCCTAGATGTTTTGCTAATGTTTTTTGTTTCCGTGAAGCAGAGAGCAAGGTCTGCAGATGCTCTTTATGAGGAAGATGCATGAAATGAACCGCCTCTTCGAGAGACGCTTCTTTTTGGATCAAATCGTTAAGATGATGATATTTGTAGGCGATGGATTTAACATTTTTTTCCAGATATTTGATGTCATGGAGAAGATTTATGGTGTTTAAGAATTCATCCTGTAAGAGAAGGTTAGTGATGTAATGAGCTTTATTCTTGTTGCCGTTGAGCGTGGTTAATTTTAATTCGATTAAATATCGGGCATATTCCTGTAATTTCTGGTTGACCACTTGGGCATGTTCCACTTCCTTTAGTTTTTGTTGCACCGCGAAAAGCTTATTGTTGATCTCTTGTTTTTTATGTTCAGGGATTTTCTGTAGAAAAGGCAGCTGCTTGTTGGTGTTCGCTCTAATAGGTTTTATCCAGTGCTGCTGGAATTTTTGCAGTTGTTCAGAAAGGTTTGGAAGCATGTTAACCTCTTTTTTGAGATCCCGGAGATCCATGGGGAAAGAATGGGTTTTTAGGTATATAAACATTGTGTCTAAGCAAAATATTGAAAGCCACCGCAACTTTTATAAATCCAAGCTCAAAATAATGATAAAACAAAGCTAATTAGTATTCCCAGGGAGGATTTATAATGTTCTACAAAGTCAAGGTCAAGGATTATATCCGGGTTCCGCCTAAAATGTTCAGCTTAGGCCGCAGAGATGCAGTATTACAGAATATCAAGACTACCTATGAAAATTTTATTTCTAAAGAACTAGGTTTTGTAGTAAATGTTATTGAAGTAGGCGATATCAAGGAAGGAGTTATTGTTCCCGGCGATGGAGCTGGTTACTTTGAAGCAGATTTCGAATTATTGACCTTTAGGCCGGAAATGAACGAATTGGTCTATGGAACCGTTCGGGACATTACTGACTTTGGTGCATTCATTGATATGGGCGGAGTAGAAGGGATGGTACATATCTCCCAGAGCATGGACGATTATGTCTCTTTCAGCAAGGAAAAAGTCTTGCAAGGTAAGAAAACCAATCAATCTCTTAAAGTGGGCGACAAGTGTAAAGCTCGCATCATCGCGATCAGCTACAAGGATGTCAACAATCCTAAAATCGGATTGACCATGCGTCAAGAGGGTTTAGGAAAATTAGAATGGCTGGAACAAGCTCCGGTAGCGAAGGCCGCAGAAAAGAAAGAGGAACAATAAAATGGCTAAGAAAGAAGCATGCAAACGCTGTAAATATTTTTCAGAAGGCGATACTTGTCCAGTCTGCGGTGCGAGCAGCAAGACCAGCACCTGGCAGGGAAGACTATTCATTAGCGATGTCAATAATTCTATGATCGCAGAAAAAGTGGGCATAAAAGTGAAAGGCGAATATGCTATCAAGGTGAGGTAGGAAAATGAATATTACGATAACGGCAAAACATGAAAATCCTCTGTTGCACAGAGTAGAAGTACATGGTATGGTGGCATTTGAAGGAGCTACTCCCTCTAATGCGCAGATGGTGGAAGCTTTGGCATCACAGCTAAAGTCTGAGGCAAGCCAGATCGTGCTTAGGCACATTTACAATAAATTCAGCAAACACGAAGCAAAGTTTGAAGCAGTCGCGTACGCTTCTGTCGATGCCCGCAAGAAAGCAGAACGCTTGACTCCGCAGCAAAAGAAGAAGTTAGAAGAAGAGATGAAGAAAGCTGCTGAAGAGAAGAAGAAAGCCAAAGAAGCGGCTAAGAGTGAGTAGATGAAAATTCCTAAAACAGCTGCTGCATGGATGATGATTGGATCGTTAACTGGTTTTGTAGTTTCACCTTTTGCATCTTATTATTTTTTTAAGAAAAGAAATGATATATTGAACGATTCTCCTGCATATAATGGTGTTAAAGATATGGAAGAGACAACGCATAGATATCAAAACGAGCTGGCTCAGTGTGTTCCGAGAGACAAAAATGCTTCAACCTTAGAACAGTGTGTTGAGTTAGCAAAAAAGTATGACCTCCTGCAAGATAAACTAACGAATTTAAAAAATCATTCTGAATATACTGAGACCGTTGAAAAAGCAGAAACTATGGCCCAGCATTCAAATAAGGTTATTTTATTTAGTCCTTTTCTACTTATATCTTATTTTATTGGAAGAAGCGCATATCGCAAAAGAGAGGAAGAAGAAAAACAATCAAAAGGTGAACAATAATGGCAGCTCCAGCAAAAGGAAAAGCTCCCGCTAAGGGCGGAGCAGGAAAAAAGAAACCAGGCAGTCAGCTCTGGAAATTGTATGAAGTTCAAGGAGATAAATTAGTGAGGAAGAACAAGTTTTCTCCAAAGTCACAGGGAGACTTCATGGCCAATCATGCTGATCGATTAGTATGTGGTAAAACTAAGTACACTGAGTATAAGAAAAAATAATTTTTTCTTCTTTTATGATTATTCTTATCGATCTTAAAGGTTGCAAGACAGTGTTAGAATTTCTGGACAGAACTGTCAAGGCGCTGAAGGTACAACCTTTCTATGGTGTTAATCTGGATGTTCTGGGAAAAACCCTTTCTTCGTTAGAGAAGCATGGGTTTATTTTTCCTTTGACTTTGGAAGTGGTGAATACAAAAGAATATCAGGAAAAATGTCCGAATGGATGGAAAATATTTTTAAAGAATTTGGAAAAAGCAAAAGAAGAGTATGCTGAACGGAAAATGAAATTTGATTATATAATCACAGACTAGAACAATGGAATATATCTACGTAGATTTTCTTCGATACCTTGGTTACAATGTACTTGAGCAGCTTACTCCCTCTAGTTGTGCAGTGTTTAAAATTGAGCAAGAAGGAAAAGTGATGATCGCTAAGATAGGGGATCAAATGTATAGTGGTTTAGCCTACAAACATGTTTTTCGCGAACATGAAATATTGGAAAGCGCTACAGGTATAACTGGAGTTCCACAGGGAATTTCATTTAGAACATATCAAGGAAATCAGCCCTTGGCATTGCTCATCAAAGAATATATTGAAGGAGAACCATTATCAAGAAATCTGGATTCAGCCACGCAGAAAGACAGCATCAAAGCGTTGATCAGCTCTTTTCATACCAAAGGAATGGCCTCTTTAGATCTAGAAAGACCTAGCAATATTATCATTTCTCCACAAGGACAGCCTTATTTGATAGACTTAGGAAGCATCTTTTTCAGCTCTGAATTATCCGCTGACCGATTCGAGGCTCATAAAAATGATGATTTGAATTCCTTGGAAGCACTTTTTTCAGAATAGAATATTTTAATAATCTTAATTCATTTTATTCAGTTCATGTTTGAAACCTTAAAACAAGAATATTCTTCTTGCACAAAATGTCCTGCTCTCTGTCAATCAAGAACGCAAGTTGTCTTTGGCTCAGGAAATCCTAAGGCAGAAGTATTGTTTATCGGTGAAGCTCCTGGCGCAAATGAAGATAAGCAAGGCATCCCTTTCTGCGGCATGTCCGGGCAAGTGTTGAATGAGTTGTTGGCTTCTGTTGGATTGTCAAGGGAAGATATTTTCATTACCAACACTATCTTATGCCGACCGGAGAATAATCGCAATCCTGCGAAGGAAGAAGTGGAGAATTGTCGGGATAGATTAGATAAGTTGATTGCTATAATGCAGCCGAAAGTGATTGTTACGATCGGTAATTTTGCCACTGAAAGGATCTTGGGCAAGAAGGGAATTACTTTACTTCGCGGGAAAATTTTTGAGGTTGAAGGAAAAAAAATTGTGCCGGTGATTCATCCGGCAAATTATCTGTATTCAGGTAGAAATCCAGAGATGTTTGTCCAGATGAAGAAAGATTTTGCAACGATTGCTGGTGTGATAAAAGAAAAGAAAAAGCAAAAAAAATTGGGAGAGTTTTAGCCTTCCATTACAGTTTCAATTATCTTGGCTTCTACAGTGTATGGATCCATGTTAGCACATGGCCGGCGGTCTTCCATATATCCTTTTCCTTTGACTGCTACTTGCCAAGGAATTCTAACACTGGCTCCGCGATCGGAAACTCCGTAACTGAATTTGTCGCAGCTAGAAGTTTCGTGAAGACCGGTTAAGCGTTTCTCGATACCTGGGCCGTATACAGCGATATGTTCTTTATGATGTCGCTCCAGTTTTTTAAGAATTTCCGGGAAGCAAGCATCACTTTCTCTCATGGCCCGGTTGGAAAAATTAGTATGGGTTCCTGCTCCATTCCAATCCTTATGAGGTTTTGGTTCTAAAGATGCTACCACGCCGTTTTTTTCTGCGATTCTATCCATAAGATATCTAGCAACAATTAAATCATCAGCGACTCGCAGCGGATCACTTTCAGAAGTGCCGTTACCGATTTGATATTCCCACTGGCCGGGCATGACTTCAGCATTGATTCCTGCGATGAGCACTTTTGCTTCTAAGCAAGCTTGGAGATGTTCTTCGACAATTTTTCTTCCTAAAATCTTATCTGCACCGGCTCCGCAATAATATTTACCTTGTTCAACTGGAAATCCTTTTCCTTTTGGAAATCCAAGAGGCCGAGTGATCCTACTTGGATCTTTTTCATCAACGCGCATGAATGTATATTCTTGTTCCAGACCAAACCAGAACGATTCTTCTTCGTATTTTTCCGCTAATCTTACTAAATTCGCTCTGGTGTTACTAGGATGCGGCTCTGTAGCTTCTGCACCGTTCTTTGGTGGAAGATACACTTCACTTAAAACTAGTACTGAAAGGTTTTTTGGATCAGAACTTGGACGCAACGGGTTATTATAAACTCTAACCGGTTTCAGGACACAATCTGAAGAATGGCCGTCAGCTTGTTCAGTGCTGCTTCCATCAAAACCCCATATTGGCATATACTCTATTTGACTTTTAAGAGAACTTACATCAGCGTTAAAAACTTGGGTTTTGCTTCGGGCTTCTTGCCATAACTTTCTTTTCTTTTTATTGATTCCATCCAACCAAATATACTCTGCGATTATTTTCATATTTCCACCTCTAAAAATGGTTTTTGAGAACAGAATAAATAACATTCATTAATTTTTATCTTGTTTTGATTTACATTCGTTTAATAATTTCATAAGGTTTAAATAAATAATAAAAATAATTCTTTAAAATAAGTTCAAAGTAAACATTTGTCAAGATGCTTAAGCCTAAAGATGCAGAGATTGTGAATATTCTAATAGAAAATGCTCGCCTTTCTGCTAGAGAAGTAGCTAAGAAAGCAGGAGTTTCTGTAGTTACAGTTATCAACAAGATGCGGGAGCTGGAGAAAGTAGGGATAATTAGGGGCTATTCGGCAGAAATAGATTCTGAAAAGATCGGCTACGATGTACATGCGATCATTCGCTTGCAGATTGCCAAGGGAAAATTGTTTGAAGTGGAAAACAAGATTGCCGTACATCCTAACGTCTTTGCAGTGTATGACGTTACCGGTGAATTTGATGCCATGGTGATTACTAAATTTAAGAGCAGGAAGGGATTGGATACTTTCTTGAAGAAAATTCAAGAATATGATTTTGTACAACGCACCGAAACGCAATTGATTTTAAATACAATTAAGGAAAGGAATATTAAAATAGAATAAAAACCTTTATATAAAATCTACATAATTTCTACTTTATGATAACTAAAGACATGACTATCGGAGAATTGGTACAGCAATATCCTTCTGTAGTGGAAATTCTCATGGAAGAAGGTGTACATTGCGTGGGCTGCGGCGCTGCCTACTTTGAAACTATCGAAGAAGGCCTAGCTGGTCATGGACGAACGGAAGAAGAAGTAGATGCGATCGTTGAAAAATTGAATCAGGCTATCCCGCAAGAAAGCGGGGATGAAAATCTTACTATCACCGAAAATGCAGCTGCTAAAGCGAAGGAAATTTTATCTAAGAAAAATATTCAAGCTATCCGTATCGGCGTAAGTGCAGGAGGGTGTGCCGGTTACGAGTATGAATTCTCGTTTGAAAATCAGAAAAATGAAGATGATGTGGTAGTAAGTGTAGATGGCGCAACGTTTTATGTTGATACTGAAAGCTTGCAGAAGTTAAAAGGCGCTAAAGTTGATTACGTTGATTCTTTGACCAGCGCAGGATTTAAGATCACCAATCCGAATGCCAAAAGAACCTGCGGCTGCGGACAGAGTTTTGCGTAAATCATATATTCTATAAGGAATTGATTTTTATAGTTGCTTGAATCTTCTCTTCTCCTTGAAAAAACAAACACTTGAAGGAATTCTGCATTTTCACAGCGAAACTGGTACAGAAGGCGGCGATTGGGCTTTTCAGGACCAACGTTTTATCAGTAAAACTTCTCCATCTTTCGGCGTTTATGCTCGTCAAACGGTTTGGGATTTACATAATTCTGAACGTAAAGGAACGGTATTGGATAAGGTTGAGGTTTTTTTCAACGATGAATGGCTCCCCTTACCAGATCCGATGACGGATGATCCTGATTTTTATGCTTCTTCATTGTTTTGCGGGGAAAGAGATGGCGACCATGAAGCTGATAAAAGGCTTATGGAGAAATATGGATTTAAAATGAAATATGATGCTGATCGGATGGACGAGAGATTTGGAAAAGGTAACTGGTATCTTGAGGATCCAGAAACTGCGGTTACATCGGATGGTACCAAATGGGTACACGGTGGCACGCCTTCGACAGAACCTCAGCGCCCATACGGCATTCCTCAAAATGGACTGACAAGATCTACCGTAAAATGGGAAGACGGTGTGATTGAATTAAAGCGTCTTTCAAACACTCTTCTTGTGACTAGTTGGAGTTATGAAGGATTGCATATTCTTGGCGATGGCGACTATTTGACGATTTACGATCCTCTTGATAAGAAGCGAGAGTTATGGCAGGGAATCATCGCCCTGCAACAGCATGATTTATTTACCCAGCATGCTTCTGGATGGTGGATTCATGCTGATCAGAAAGGGATTGATCGCGAAGTGTGGGCAAAATACTTCTTTGATGAATGTCCGGCGAAATTGGTGCCTTATGGGAAATAAGAAATGATTATCTCCTTCTAACTCTTACCGGAATCGGCCGTAATTCTAATTCCTGCATCCACTCTTCCAGTGGTTTCTTTCCCAACAATTTTGGATCACTGTCTTTGATGTACATAGAAGAAGCAGTACCGATAAATGCGTATCCTAAAGAGCATAAATAGATGGCATTGGTTGCTGATTCTGGATTTTTAGTCTGCAAATAATCTACAAACTGGACCATTCCTTTGATCATCAAGGCTGATCCGGTTACGAGCATCGGTAATCGGGCAAGTGAAGATATTTTTTTAACTGTTTCATAGCCCATTGATCCTTTGGTTACTGCGCCATCGACCGCTTCCTGCTCATAGCGTTCTTTCGCTACATTTCGAGCAAAATCCAGGCTTTGCAAAGCAAGCAGCCCCACACCAATCCCCAGATACAAATCTCCTTGGAGCATGAAGGTCATGTTTGAGGCGGTTCCGCTTACATTGAAGATATGAGCTAATGAATACTTGCTTCTCCCTTTCTCTTCCCAGGCTTCTGTTTTCCTGGTATAATATTTCAGAACTTGTTCATCAGCCCATTGCAATGGTTTGAGTAAGGACTCCAAAGACATGTAGTTGAAAATAGAGGTTGAAGATATATGGCTGTGCCAAATACAACATAAAAACATATAAAAACCCTACCCAATTTTAGCCCTTCATGAATGCAAACGAGCTCCGCGATAAATATTTAGAATTTTTTAAGAGCAAAGGGCATGTCGTCATCCCTTCTGCTTCGTTAGTTCCCAAAGATGATCCTTCTGTCTTATTCAACACCGCCGGCATGCAGCCGTTAGTTCCATACTTATCTGGACAGGCGCATCCATTAGGCAAACGGTTAGTCAATATCCAAAAATGCCTTAGGACAGTTGATTTTGAAAATATCGGAGACAATACTCATCATACGTTCTTCCAGATGTTGGGAAACTGGTCTCTAGGCGATTATTTCAAGAAAGAAACAATCACGTGGAGCTTTGAATTCTTAACTGGGAAAAATTGGTTGAATATTCCCTTAAAGCAACTTGCTTTTACAGTGTATGAAGGAGATAAAACGGTTCCGAGAGATACTGAATCGTATGATTTATGGAAATCGTTAGGCGTTCCTGCAGAACGGATCGCCTTCTTAGGAAAAGACAATTTCTGGATCGCGGGGGAGTCAGGACCATGTGGACCGTCAACGGAGATGTTTTATTGGACCGGGGATGGAGAAGCGCCGAAGAAGTTTGATCCAAACGATAATCGCTGGGTAGAAATCTGGAATGATGTATTTATGCAGTTCCAGAAAGGCAAAGACGGATCAATAAAGCCTTTGCAGCAAAAGAACGTAGATACAGGAATGGGGTTTGAGAGAACTTTAGCAGTACTCAGTGGGAAGAAGAGCGCCTATGAAACAGATCTGTTCCAGCCAATGATCAAAAAGATGGAACAGTTAAGTGGTAAGAAATACAAAGATGCGCAGCGGGAAATGCGTATTGTGGCTGACCATATTCGCGCTGCTACGTTTATTCTGGGTGATGGAAATGCGGTGGTTCCTTCCAACCTTGATCGTGGTTATGTTTTGCGAAGATTAATCCGAAGAGCAGTTCGTTATGCCAAGATGATAGGTTTGCCAAATAATTCTTTATCTACATTAGCAGAACTTGTAGTCAAAGATTACGGAGATTATTATACTGAGTTGAAGAAGAATAAACAACGCATAGTAGAAGAACTGCAAAAAGAAGAAGAAAAGTTCGAGAAAACTTTGGAAAAAGGCTTGAAGGAATTTGAAAAGATGGCTGCCCAAGGGGATATTTCCGGCAAGGAAGCATTCTTGCTGTTCCAGAGTTACGGTTTCCCACTAGAGATGACGGAAGAATTGGCTGACGAAAAAAAAATCAAAGTTAATGTCCAGGAATTTTTAGCAGAGTTTCAGAAGCATCAAGAATTGTCCAGGAAAGGAGCCGAGCAGAAATTCAAAGGTGGTTTAGCTGATCTTTCTGCTGAAACTGTGCGATTACATACCGCGACCCACTTGCTCAATGAAGCATTACGGAAAGTGATTGATCCGAAAATTAAACAAAGAGGGAGTAACATTACACCAGAACGATTACGCTTTGATTTCAGCTTTGATCGGAAATTGACGCCGGAAGAGATCAGGAAAATAGAAGACGAAGTAAATAGGGTTATCCAGAAACATCTGCCCGTGGTCTGCAAAGAGATGACTAAAGATCAAGCAGTCAAGATCGGCGCCGAGATGGAGTTCGGCCAGAAATATCCAGATAAGGTTACAGTTTATTTTGTCGGTGATTACTCCAAAGAATTCTGCGGTGGACCTCACGTAAAGAATACCAAAGAAGTTGGTAAATTCAAGATCGTGAAAGAAGAAGCTTGTTCCGCCGGTGTGAGAAGGATTAAGGCGGTAGTAGAATAAATGTCTCTTGAAGAAAGAATGCGGGTTCGGTATGATTATGCTGCAGGCATAGATAAAGAGACGGCCAAGGCTGCTTTTGATGATTTTGTATCCACATATAAAATTGAAATCATCGGTAGGAATAGCGTCAACGTTTCAGCGGAACATTCTTCGTCTAAGCCTCTACTCAAAATTTCATCTCAATCTGGTTCTGAAATAGGCGCAGTTTTATTGAGAGAAGAATACGCAAATTTTGATCGATCTCCAGAAATTCTATTCTCAGGTGCGATGGGAAGAAATGTCTATTTCTTTTCAAAGAAGTGGATGTATGAAGTGGAGATTAGAAGAGGTAATTAGAACGTTCTATACGTTTGGCTTCGTTCTGGTTCTTTAAAGACAGGAATGAGTTTTTGAACAGTAATTTTTCCTTTTTCCAGGTAATTAAAACTACAATTTGCCCCATCAACTTCAAAACCATAACGTCCAATACTAAAAATTGTTCCAAATATGCTTGTAGTTTTATCATAATTCTGTACTAATACAGGAAAGGGTTGGATAGGTTCATGTAACCTTAAACTATGGCACTTGGTTTTTATATTAATAATATCTTCTTCATTTAGAAATTTATTTGGTTTAAGTACGCAGGCAATTCTGTAACTTACCGTCGGTCTAATGCGTATTTCTGTTGCACTTCCAAAGTCGGTTGATTTTCTAACCATTATAAATTCTAACTTTCCTTGGTCATCAAAATTAGTATAATAAACTTCAAAGAATGGTCCATCAAAATTATGGGAGTAAGATAATACAAAATCTCCTAGAACCGGTACTCTTTGAAGATTAGCAGTATTTACTCTTTCTTCTAAATTTTCTATTTTTTCTTTTATTCCTGTTTTTCTCTGCTCAGATTTCTTTCTGCGCCATTTTGCGTAAAAAGAGTCACCAGAATATTTTTTTTCATTTTCTTTCTTCAATTGATGTAAGTAGTCATCTCTTTCTAACAACATCTTTCCAATTTGTAGGTAATCAAAATCTCCTTCAACGGTAAGATATTCTTTAGGAATATGATAATCTTTAGCTAAAACTACTTCATCCTTTACTTCGACACTAAAATTTTCTCTAGTTAGCTTTTCCTCTCGTCTGAGAATTCTGTCGACTTCTTCTTTTGACATTTCCGTGATCATACTTTTATCTTTTTCAAAGAATTGTATTTAAATCTTTACTCCTTAATCCCATAAAAAATTTTCATACACACATCTTCGTCAGGAGTAAGCGAAAGTTTCAGAGCATCTATGGGAGTCACCCATTGATATCGTTTATGTTCTTTCAAGGAAATTATAACTTTAGGCTGGGCTATCAATCTGCTGTGGAAAAGATGATAGATGAAATCCATATCTGAATATTGTACATAGAGCGATTTGAAGAATAGCAAATTATTCGCTTTTAGATTTATCGAAGTTTCTTCTCGTACTTCTCTGATTACTGCCTCTAGCGGCGAATCTCCGGCATCTAATTTTCCACCGGGCAGACACCAAGTGTTGCCTTGTGGTTTATGATCTTGTCGTAGTAATAAAAGTATCTTTGACTCAGATTCAACGTAGCATGCTGCTACTCCTATAACGGGATTAAAGGTTGGTGGTGGTGTTAGGTTGACGACCATGTTTTCTCCAGAGAGCGATTATTTATTTAAATTATTGAAATAAAAATAAATTACATTCTTATCGGTCTGCTCGCGGCATTCCTATAAAGCGTTTCAAGCTCCTCTTCAGTGTGATAAGGAATATCTGTTCTAAAAACAATGAAAGGATATTCATTTAGTGGAATTGGTGTTTCTCTAAATAAAGGATCATAGATTTTTTCTTCGGAACAGCAAACATCGTGATATGACCAAGATTTATTTTGAGGCATAACTGGAGTTATGTTGCATTCCGGTTCACCGTACTGATTCAATACTCCGAAGCGTAACACTTCTGCTTCCTTTCCTTCTGCCAGTAAAATTTCCTTTAATTCTCTTGCTAAATGGCTGCAGTCGTATTTGCCATTGGGATTGCTTCTGATTTCTTCTGCCTTAGAGGCAAGATGTTCAAGAACTGGTCTATTTGTCATTATTATTGAATTTTCGGAATTATTTTTAAGTTTTTCTTGATTTTAAGGTGATATGCAGAATATCTTTTCCTCAAAAATCTTAGAATGGTATCATGAGCGTAAGCGAGATTTACCGTGGCGTACAGATAATTCCCCCTACAAGGTTTTGGTTTCTGAATTCATGCTGCAGCAGACTCAGGTGCCGCGAGTGATTGAAAAGTTTCAAGATTTTCTAGAAAAATTTCCAACTATCCAGGATTTAGCAAATGCATCTAAAGCCGAAGTCATCGCAGCATGGAGTGGTTTAGGATACAATCGTAGAGCTTTGTTATTACATCGATTTGCGCAAGAAGTTTGTGAGAAGCATAATAGAAATATCCCGAATCAAAAAGAAGAATTGCAAGAACTTCCGGGGATGGGGCCGTATACCACTGGTGCAATTCTTTCTTTTGCTTACAATTTGTCAGAACCGGCCATTGATGTGAATGTACGCAGGATTTATCTACGTTTCTTTCAGGGAAAAGACCAAGGATTGCCTATGAGTAAGCGAGAGGAACAGGACTTATATGATTTTGCTAAGCAAACTATTCCCGAAAATAAGAGCAAAGATTTTCATAACGCCTTGATGGATTTTGGATCATTAATATGTACGAGAAATAATCCATCCTGTACGGAATGCCCCTTACAAAAAGCTTGTCAATTTTTTCCACTGTATCAAAAGCAGAAAGAAAAAGTCTTATTTGTGATGGAAAAGAAAAAGGAGCACGGTGCAATTGAATCAGGGAGACGTATCCCCAATAGAATTTTTCGAGGAAGAATAGTGGAATTTGTCCGGAACAATAACGCAAAAGTAATTTCGCTTTCAGAACTCGGAAAACAGATAAAAAAAGATTACCATGCTAAGGAAGAATCATGGTTATTATCTTTATTAGAAAAATTACAACGTGACGGATTATTGAACTATATGGTTGACAAAGAAACAATCACTCTTTCACTTCCGAAATGATCATGTCGGATAATTCTCCTTTCAGTTCGCCGGTTCTGATTCCGACGTTGCGCAGCATATCAAAACGGATTTGATAAATGATATGCTCTTCCCAACTAACCAGATGGCCTCGTCTTTTCCACTGTTCTGCCATTTTGAAAGCTAATTCCTTCACCCTAGGAGCGGTGCGTTCTTGAAATTGGTCCCAGGAAGTAGCTTGATCGTACTCTTGTTGTAACCAGCGGAAAGTTTTAGCTTCTTCATAAGTCAGCTCATTAAGGTTAAATTCTTTGCCTTGATGATTTTTGTATATCCCTAATCTGTAGACCATCTTATTCTCATTCTTTTTGTTCTTGTGGTAATCTGTTTTTGCGCCAATGTTGAATTATTTCTTTTACAACAGGTAAAAAAGAAACAATAATAATTCCTATGATGACCCAATTAAAATGTTCTTTCACGAAGGGAATATTCCCAAAAAAATACCCTCCGAGGATAAACAGAAAACACCATAAAAAAGCCCCCATGATATTATAAAAAGCAAAGGTAAGATCATTCATTTTCCCTAACCCGGCAACAAAGGGGGCAAAAGTTCTTACGATGGGAATGAAGCGGGCCACAATGATAGTTTTTTTGCCATGCTTTTCATAAAACCTTTCGGTATGTATTAAATAGTCTTTATTGAATAGAATAGAGTTTTCTTTTTTGAATATTTTAGGGCCTAAGTATTTTCCTACATTAAAATTGACATAATCTCCTATCACTGCAGCTATGAATATAAGAAGAAATACTAAAGCCAGGTTCAATGAACCAATCGCTGCAAATGCCCCAGCAGCGAAAAGCAAAGAGTCTCCGGGAAGAAAAGGAGTGAAGATCAATCCGGTCTCGCAAAAAATAACTAAGAATAAGATAGCATACGTCCAAAGATCGTAGGTTTCGATTATTGCTTTTAAATGTAGATCTAGATGTAGAATAATATCCAAAAACGTTGCCAGAAATGTTTCTAAACCGCCCATAAAAACCTATTATCTGATTTTATTGATAAAGTTTGCTGTTACACAGCCATAAAGTATTTAATATGAAGTGCTTTTTGATGTTTTATGCAATCTTTCCATAAATTTTTTGATCATACTGCTGATGTGTTATTTGTGGCTCGAGCAGATAGCTTGCCGGAATTATTCCGAGAGTGTGCACTAGCAGTAGAAGAGACTATGGTGGATGTTGCCACCGTGAAAGCGAAGGATAAAGTAAAGATTTTAGCGGAAAGCAAAAATGTGGAAGGTTTGCTGTATGATTTCTTGGAAGAACTAGTTTTTTTTAAGGATTACAAACAATTATTATTCAGCAAATTTGATATCGAAATAGTAGAAAAGAAAACCGGCTATGCATTAACCTGTTTTGCCTATGGTGAAAAGCTAGATGTGGCTCGGCATGATCCTCGAGTAGATGTAAAAGCAGTTACTCGGCATGAATTTGAAGTAGTCAAGGATAAGCAGAGCTGGAAAGCGAAAGTGTTGCTGGATATTTGAGGCTATGTTGTACTAATGATAGCTATGATGATAGAAGAAGTAATGAGCAGATAATCTAATTCTTTAGCTCCATGCTTACTTATCTTTTTCTTAAAAATCTTTCGCACTGCAAATTGAAGAAAATGCTCTTGTTTCGGCAACCCGTGTACTCTTTTTTGCAATTTTGAGAGTAGGCAATCATGAAAAATAAAAAATTGCATCCTATGCAAGGTTATAAGCAGCAGAACTACAGAGAGGGGAAGAAAAAGACCCATCGATACGCCAAAGGCGATAATTCCTATATGCGTCCAGAAAAGCAGACCAATCAATGATTTTTGCCACATTTTATCGTAACCGCGCATAGGTAAAGAGCACGTCAAATTTTTTGCAGTAAATTAGAACGAACTTATATTTCCGAAGTTGATCGATCGGTTTCTTAATTCCATAAGATTGCCCGCCTTTTGTTCCCTTGAGCAATCCTAAGTTAAGAATATCTGCTTTAGTCATGTTCTTAGTTGAAAGATAAACATACAAATCCGGACCAGACTGAATTTTTACCTTCTCATCAAAAAGAAGAATGCTTTCTTTTCTGTCATTTGACAACAAATAGATCGTTCCTTTTCCTTTGTGAATAATATCTTTTTTTATGAAATTGCCTTTTCTTCCACCAACTTTAGCAAACCATTGAGGATTATTTTTTATTTTAATCAACAATGCACTTTCCTTTCGAGTTAAAGAAACATTTTTTCCAAGAAAAATCTCTTTCAATGATTTTTGCCTGAGAACTTCAAATAGATCTTTAAAAGTACTTAAGGAAATTTTTACCATGATAAAAGTAATTGTTTTATCTTTAAAAAGTTAACGAGAAAAATAAAAAAGCATTTCACTGGGAAAATCACGATTTTCCGGTGTGCAAGAAATATGAAGAATATCATATCTCTGCACTGAAATCAGGAAACTACCTGATTTCATGTGCCGAAAAGGTCGTTGCCTTTTCGAGCATTCTCTAGTTCATACCTTATGAACCATGAAAAGCTTTTTATACTCTCTTATCACTCTTACTGGCATGAAAAAATGGTGGTTATTCATTGGCATAGTTTTTCTTCTTGCAGTTGCTGGCTACATATATTTTACTGCTACTAAAACAATAGAAGTACAGGAAGCCTCTCCTTTACAGATCAATGATAACCTGGAAATCATGACTGTTGCTGAAAAAGAACAGTTCCAAAAAGAAGTGGATGAAGCAAAAGAAAATGCCATGGTCATGGATGATTCCATGGCTAAAGAAAAAGTTACTCTCCTTGCACAGGGAGAATTTAAGCCTCGGGCCCATGAAGTCATGGGTAAAGCCTTATTGATCCAAACCGGCGATTCCAAAGTTTTACGCTTTGAAGATTTTGAAACAATCAATGGTCCTGATCTTCATATATGGTTAGCTTCTTCTTTAGGAGATGAAGATTATGTTGATCTTGGGCCGATAAAAGCGACTAAGGGAAATGTCAATTACGATGTTCCTGCTGATGTTGATACCAATAAATACCACAAAGTTTTAGTATGGTGCGTTCCATTTAGAGTATTGTTTAGTTATGCGGAATTGAAGTAATTTTTTCATAATGATTGTGTTCTACTAGTCAATGGTTATATAGGGGCTGACCTCTGAAAGCTGGAGCTTTATCTAAAGAACGAGGAGGTCGGCTATGTCCTACAAAAGAAAAACTTTATTTTTGTTGATGATCATCGCAGCATTTTGCGTATTTGCCAGTTTCGCCAGCGCAGAAGTAGTCTACAAAGATGGCACGGCACGAATCCAAGGCGCTTCTCATAATCTTAAGGATATCAAGAACACGGAATATCTAGAGATCAAAGATGGTATTTGTTATTTGAAAAAACCGGTAGTGGTTGCCAGTACTGGTACATTGCGAGTCACTAGTGCTTCTTGTTCTACAGTTAACATGTATCCTACATCGAGCATCACCATTTACGGGATAATTTATTTTGACAGCGTAAAAGTTACTTCATATGATCCGGCCACCGGACAGCCAATTGAACTTTCTAGAACTAATTACAACACAGTAAGACCAGACATTGTGACCAGGTCGTCAGCACAGTATTTCTCGGCTAAAAATTCTGAGTTTTCGTACTTAGGATATTATAATCCGGTGAGCAGCCACTGGGGTGTAGCGCTGCGTTTCTTACCGAAAGCGTACATA
The DNA here is from genome assembly GCA_964372235.1 of uncultured Methanosarcinales archaeon. Lineage (GTDB taxonomy): Archaea > Nanobdellota > Nanobdellia > Woesearchaeales > GW2011-AR9 > JACPIL01. The sequence goes on along the minus strand of CAYJQD010000014.1, from coordinate 3,298 downwards.
GACAACAGTAAATTTCACCATAACTACTTTGGATTTTATACCTTCGATTCCGACAATGTAACTATCAAGAATTCCGTGGTGCACGATAACTTGGAATACGGAATTAACATCCATGATTTTTCCGATAATTTTTATGCTTACAACAACACTGTCTACAACAACGGGAATCATGGTATCATCTTGAGCAAATATAATCAAAATGGCAAAGTGGTCTTCAATAAAGTATATGATCATACCCAGAATGCCTTTGTCAAAGGAGAAGTTCGCAATTATGGAACACACGGCATCATGCTGCACAAGCAGTCGAACAATGCGTTAGTTTCCAGAAATGAGCTTACCAACAACAGGGTGGGAATAAAATTGGATGACAGCCATAATGCAGTGGTAAAATCCAATAAAGTTTTCTCTGACTTGGAGCAAGGTTTTTACTTAGATGAGAGTTTTAATGGTACATTCAAGTACAATCAGGTTATTGAATCCGATGAAGAACCGCTCTATTCTTTCAACTCTTTTTACAATTACTTTGAGAGCAATAAATGGGGCGATGCTGATGATATCTTGTATGTAAAGATAGATGATAATGGAACGATTACTCGACATAAATTTCCAGCTCCAGGAGCAGATGCTAAATTGAATGAGTTGGCAACTCCTCCTGGCGAGGCAACTACTACTGCAGAAGCTACGAGCACGGAAACTGTTCCTCTTAGCTCAGAATCAACGCCTTTGAGCGAGGAATCTAAATCTATCAGCATCTCCACTGCAGAAGCGGTTGCAGAGCCGAATAACGAGAACGTCGAAGTAGATAACGCTCGGGACAAGAAGTTAGGCATTAAGGAGAAAACTACCCGAAGCAAAAATGAAGAGAAAGCCTACGTAGAGAAGATCAAGAAGTACGAAAAGGAAATGGCTAAGAAGATGGTTGAGGGTTAAGGGGGCCACATGAATCTTGCAGACTACAAAAGGTTGGTAATATCATTACGAGATGATTATAGTGAAGAAATTCCAGAGGAAATAATAAACTCCACTCACCAACATGGAGGCCCTAAATTTAAAGTTAGAAAGGGGTGGTTTCAGGTTGTTAGTTTTGCTCTAGAAAATGGCGTTAGGAAGGGTTATTTACCCTCTGAATATGTTCACAAAATTCAGGAATTCCAGAGTAGGATCATAGAAACGGGATTCCATGATAGAAGAACGACGAAAGAGGATATTATGTACGCTAATGGAATATTAGAGGAAATAATTGCTTGCATACCTTCCGATGGCTGAATAAAGATAGTTTTTTAACTTTTAATTATTTTATTTGCTTATGGTCACGTTATTTTCCTTAGCAGAAGAGATCCGCAAATGTACTTCTTGCCCCTTGTGGAAAGGAACCACTCTTGCTGTTCCAGGAGATGGTCCGAAGGGTGCAAAGATCATGATCATCGGTGAAGCGCCCGGCGAGGAAGAAGATCGTCAAGGGTTGCCATTTGTCGGTAGATCGGGAAAACTTCTGGATAAGATGCTGGAAATTGCTGGGTTGGACCGCTCAAAAGTATTTATCACCAACACGGTGAAACATCGTCCCCCGGAAAACAGAGCACCAAAGAGCAGTGAAATTAAAGTTTGTACGGAGTTATGGCTGGACAGACAAATAGATATTTTGAAACCAAAGTTGATAGTGCTCTTAGGCGCAGTGGCTCTGAAAACCCTCACTAAAGAAAGTGCAGTAGAGAAGCTGCATGGAAAGGTTATCGAAATAAATAACCAGAACTATTTTGTGACGTATCATCCTTCTGCTGCATTACGTTACCCTGAGAACAAAAAGAAGATGGAAGAGGATTTTAGGGAGCTGAAGATTCTTTTGAAGAAAATTTAAAAGTGAGCTTGTACTTTTTCAATTATGGTTTCAATGGAAGAATATCGATATATCTATGCGGATCAACAAGAAGATTATGATCTAAATGAATATTTAGTTAGAGCTTTGAAAAACGACCCAAATGTAGAAAATTTATTAGTATTTGCACGTTCTTTTAATTGTGGTATTGAAGCAGTTATTGCGCATGAAAAAGGATATGTACCAGATTGGGGAGAGTTAGTTCGTCAATCGAAAATATATCACTATAAATTTATCACTACTTCAACTTTAGAAGTACACCAACAGTGGAAATGGGATAGTTGGGTAAATCTGAGGTATAAAGATGGTTCTTATCATAAAACAAAAAGAAATATTGTAATGGAAGATGCTTGCGTCCATTTGAATAAAGTGTGTGCTGACTTGGGTCTGAAACATTCTGTAAAGCGTTCCGGAATAGGTAAACCGGAATGGAGCAAAGATGTGTGGGGATATACTTATTGGAAATTAGATGCATCAATTCAGGGTTTGCCCAGAGATATAGCAAAAATCTGTGCAGATCTACAAAAATTAGGAATTATGACTTTTTTCGGCACAGACTGTAAGGTTTCTCATCAATAATCTCTCAAATACTGATCTTGTCCTTTTTGATAGATATTTCTTTTCGGCTGATACAAGTCTACGGTAACTGATGTCGTAGGATTATACAATCCCAATTTAGATGCGATATCATAATTTCCGGCTCTCGCGTAAGAAGTGTTGGAAGTTGACTTTGGCTGATTTAATCGGTATAAATTCTCGGTCATTCCTTCTAATTGTCCGCGTTGCCTTTGAATGAGATAATCGTTATTGGGCGGAGTGGCTAGGTATTTATGATTTGTAATATTTTGTACATATGCTCTTAAGAAGTAGAGGTTCGGAAAATCTTTTTCTCCCATCTCTATATTTGAGGAGGGTTTATTTAAATAATTTCCCTTCCATTTCACTATAAGCGAAATACTTAAATTCTGGTTTGATTTAATACTGTAAAAGAGGTGTTATCATGAAGAAACATTCTAAGGCAAAATCAAAGAAAAAAGCAGTTAAAAAGATGAGTGTAAAAAATGGAAGTATCTTGAAAGCAACAGAATTGCTACGGGACACTATTAACTTGATCGCTGTCTACAAGAAGGAAGCGAAGAGAGATGTAACCACTCGAATTGATCCAGATACTGCCGATGAGTTGATGGAAAAGCTGGAACAAGTGGGAAAGGCTTTGTGAGTTTTTTCTTGTTTTATTTTTATAATTAAAACTAAATCTTTTTAAAGCAAGCCTAGTTTCATTCTTACATAGCGGGGTAGGGCAGTTAGGAGTGCCCGCCGGGCTCATAGAGCTTATTGAGCTTCGGAAACCCGGAGGAAAATAACATTTTTGGTATTTTTCGGGTAAAGGTCGATGGTTCAAATCCATCCCCCGCTACTTTT
>CAYJQD010000013.1:0-21577 GCA_964372235.1 uncultured Methanosarcinales archaeon | reverse complement strand
AAAATCTTTCACTTTCTTATAAGGATGAGAAGCTTATTTAGTTCAATAAATTTCTCCAAACTTGCGTGAATAAGCTTTTCGCTCTATTGCCGCTTCCACTTCCTCCGCCAATTCTTTGCTGAACGATTTACCGTTATCTTTATCTTCTTCAAATAATCCTAAAAATACTACATCCTGTGTCTTATCCAAATCCTTCGCTATCGTTATCTTCATTTTTCCCCACTCCATTTTTGCGCTGGTTGAACTTGTACCATTAAGAATATCTCTCAGACTTAACATTCTTGAGTGCCACTCCCTTTTTCACTAAAACCTCTTTAGTTTCTAATACTAGCTCCTTTAAGCCGCAAATATAAAAAGTTTTGTTTTCTCCATCAGCAGGAAGATGCTCCTGCACCCTACCAGTAGCACCATTCCATTTCTCTCTCGTTAAAGTGGGCATATAGGTGAAATGCGTATGTTTCCTGGCCATTTCCTGGAATTCCTCATGCAAAAAGAGATCTTTTTTTTCCCTGACGCTGAAAATCAACACAAATTTCTTATTCTTGAAATCAGCCAGATGTTCTTTCAACATGCAATATAAGGGAGCTACTCCGGTCCCGCCGCCGATCAACCAAATTTCTTTATTTTTATCATCTTCTTCAAACACAAAATGTCCAAACGGCCCTTTTACTTGGAACGAATCCCCTTTCCTAATTTTCCTGAGAATCTCAGACGCAAAACCGCCTTCCACTATCTTTATGCATAAATCCATCTTCCCTTTCTGCGAAGGTGGGCTTAAAATGGAATACGATTTTAAGCGGAATTCTTCCCCTTTTTCAACTCGGATAGTTACAAACTGTCCAGCTTTGAACGAGAACTCTTTGGGAACCGATAATGAAAGCAGGATTACATCATCTGTCAACTTCTTATTCTCGAGTACAGTAGCGTGGAAAGTATGTATAGGCATAGATAAGAGACTATTTCTACCTTTAAAAAAGTTCTGGAAGAGTACAATACCAAAAACTATAAATAGCTCATTCCTTCACAAGGAATGATGAAACCTTGCGTATACTTCGGATTGAAAGAATACTTCCGCAGATATTGCTTTGATGAAAGGAACGTACCTCCATTAACTCCTGAAAGAAGAGAAGGGATACGAAGATTATCCGAGCAACGTCCAGAATGGATGAGGATCGAATTGGAGATTTTAGAAGAAAGCAACAGGGTTACCCACAAAGATCTGGCAATCATAATCAACAGTCCTGATCCTAAGTATAAACTAAATTAGGGTTTTGTAACCTTCAACTTCTCAGCCTTCTCCCATACTCCTAAAAAATAACTCTGCATCGCTTCAGAAAGAGAAGGGTCTTTGATATGGATGTTGAATTTCTGATCGTATTCAGGATTCTTAAGCGTAATCTTACACTCTTTACCATCAACCACCAGCAGTGAAAAATTGTTCAATGGATAATACTTTAACTTAATCCCTTGCTTCATATATTCTTTCAAGATAGCCCAATCTTTTTCATTTGTTCCCGTCACGATAATGCGTACATCGATGCCTTTCTTTTTCGCTTCTACTAAATGCTGCAGTTTTGCAAACTTAACGCCGACCGTTCTAAAAGTCCAGCCCAAAATATAATAGGTTTTATTGGTTCTCTTCAAGGCATCAAAGTAAATAGAAGAAGAAGCTTCTCTTCCGACAGAAACACTTAGCACTTCCGGGGCTTTCAACCTTGTTTTATCCCGGGATAAATTCGTGGCTTCTTGAACCAACTTTCCTTCTATCTCTTCCAGCAATTTTTTACGCTTCTGTACAAAAGCTGGAATAGCAATATTTGGTTCGACCGCTTCAAAAACAGCCACTACACCGGAAAATTCCTGTATCAGATTCTTCTGCACCAACTTTTTCAAATTGGGATACACCGCCGTAGGCGGAACTGTCGACTTTTCCGCAATTTCCCGAGCAGGCATTCTACCATGCTTCAACAAGGCAACATAAATTTTGGTTTCATAAGGACTTAAACCCAATTTCTTCAGTTCTTCCATTAATAACTAGCTATTATTAATAATATATAAATATTACAGCCTCCAGTTAATCAACATGAAAAAATACAAAAGAGAGTTAGAAGTGGCACAGCAGCTGGCTGTAGAAGCAGGGAACGCTATCTTGCCTATCTATTATGGCACGATGGACGTGATGACAAAAGCAGATCAAACCCCGGTAACCAACGCCGACGTGTTGGCAAATAGAATCATCCTGGACGGAATACGCAAAGCGTTTCCTCTGGATGGAATTGTCAGTGAAGAATTGGAAACGGTGGAAGGCGCCAGATGCTGGTACATTGATCCCATCGATGGAACTCGAGGATTTATTGAACACACAGATCAGTTCGCAGTGCATATCGGCTTGGCAGTAGAAAGCAAAGCCGTACTGGGAATAGTCTACAAGCCGGTGGCCAAAGAAATGTACTTCGCCGTGAAAGGAGAAGGCGCGTATCGCAGTTCACCCTACAATGAAGCTACACCACTCAGAATCAGAACACCTAAGGATATTGTTGCGGCCATGGACCGAGGCGATTCCAGAAGTGCACCCTATCAAACCCTAGAAAAGCTGCTGCCTATCGAACGTACCATCATCAGCGGCAGCGAAGGGTTACGTATGGTAAAAGTAGCTGAAGGTCTTGCCGACATACATGTAGTAATAAATCCAAAAGGATGCAGCACCTGGGATACCTGTGCTCCACAAGCGATCGCTGAAGTTGCAGGCGCATATGTAAGCTATACCGACGGCACCCTTATTACGTATCATGGACAACAAAAGTTAGGGAAAACCTTCGTGGTGGCGAATAGCAAAGATTTAGCGGAGAGAATCAGCGAAGTAGTTGAGCGAAGGTGAATCCAAACCGCCGAAGATCTATTTTATTTTCTTTTATTTCTACTCCTTCCTTCTTCAACAGTATTTCTTTTTCAACCATCTCTTTTCCAATCGTGCAACCCTTAAATCCCCCCAGAGAACCATCGCTCTTCACTATTCGATGACAGGGCACGATCGGCGCATAGGGATTATTTTTCAGAACCTGTCCAATAGCCTGATAGCCTTTCATGCCTAAAGCATCAGCAATTTCCTTGTACGTCGTTACTTTTCCCGGCGGAACTTGCTTACAAAGCTGGTAAACTTGCTCGGCGAGGTTTCTTTTTTTGTTTTCTGCCATGATTTCAAAAATTCTTTTACCCGTTTATCTCCTTTCACTTCCGCATTTTTCCCCAAAGAATAATATTTCTTCTCCACCATACTTCCCCAGGAGAAATTACCTTCTTCTTCTTCAATCTTGTGCACGGCGATCTCTTTGGTCAAGATCCCTTTCTGCAAGTTGTAATAGATGCTCCGCTGGGTTGCGGTAGGAAAAATTTCATTATATATTTTCGCAATCTGATATCCATATCCTTCGCCCATATAATGCAGGATTTCCAAAATATTCTGTCGTATTTGGCTTTTGATAGGTCTTCCTTTCACCATTATTTCTGTAGTAATTCGCACGCAGTATTGTATCCAGCAGCGACTCCAGAAGTAGGACAATTCGGTGAAATATAAACATTGTTGTTCCAACCGCTATCAACCAAAGCAGCATGCTCAGCATTAAGGACACAAACATTGCTAGTTTTATGCCTAGTACCACGAACTAACAGACCAATACCTAGTCTACCATTGATACTCTTCAGGTTTTCAATTTTTCCATTTCCTAATTGCACGTTTTCTACATCATCTCCGCCGAACATTATGCCCTGAACAGCATTGTTAATATAGAAATCATGGACTACCACATTTCTTACCCGCCGAGGCCCGGTATGGAAAACAATTCCAAAAACACTGGTAGTTCCGTAATTTGGAACAGAATTGATGTGGGTAAACCTGTTAACTTTGATATTTTCTCCAGCAAGATCTAACGCTTTGGCCGCTCCATCACCATCATCATTAAAACCAATGTGCGGCCCAGTGCAGAGATCAAATATCTGAATATCTTGATTAACTTCATTATCGGCATGAGACTGTTTGAAATCAATGGCGTCCATGTAACTACTTTCAATCTGCACATTCTGGATGGATACTCTTTCATAAACAGCGTTTTTTCCATAGCATTCTTCTTTCACCTGAAAGCCCATTCCATATCCTAGACAATTAGTAAGGTATAAATTTCTGAAATCAGCATCACGCAATCCTGTTGAGGCTCTAATACAGTGACCTGCCGCATCGTTGGGATTATTTCTATGTCCCAACTGCATACTTTCAACACGCGCATCATGACGCTGACCACACGACCATTCTTGATCACGCAAGTCCACCACGGCACCAGTGCCATGATTATATATGCCTGTATTTGAGACATCCTGACCTATCAACGCGACGCGATTTTTCAGAAATAACGTCTTAGAAGTACGATATAATCCTGCAGGAAAGTACACTTCCACTGTACATGATGAAGATGGCCAGTTTTTCTCCGCTAAATCTGCAGCTGCATAGAAAGCTTTCCTGATTGCCACGGTGTTATCGGATTGATCATCACCTTTGGCGCCGTAGGAAGTAGCAAAAAGACGTGCTCTTTTTCCTTGCTCATCTTTTTTTCCAGGATAAAAACAAGTAGTGGTGCGTACAGCTGCATTTTGTCCAAAATCATAATCCCGCTTATAGCTTGAATCAAAAGAATGTACATCCATCAAAACATTCTCATCAGTGCAACCAGCTAACAAAAGGACCATAATTGTTTCAAGATTCTTTCTTCTGCCTTTTACCATAGTTTAGTATTCCATTGAAAATGTGATCTATACACCAGAGGAAAATCCTGCAGGGCAAAGAGAACCCCCTTATCACCATCTGCAACAGCGTCTTCTCTCGTTCCTTCTGCTAAAGAAAAGAGTATTTTTGTTGCTTTCAACAATCGGTCGAAATAATGCCTTTCGACAAAATATTGTCGGCGATTTGGCAATTCCGTAGAATAATCATAATTCTTAGGCAAAGTAATAGGGATAGGCCCTTCTTTTGTAAAACCAATCCCTTCACCGGAAGAGGTATCATACAAAATCTCCAGTTTATTGCTATATCCCTGAATAATTGAAACTAATTCCCGTTGACTCATATAATCATGAAATTCTCTTAATTTAAAAAACTGATGCATATCTTTTAATAGCTGGAAAAAATTTGTATTATATGTCTAAACCAACGCTCCCAAAACAAAAGCAGAAAGAAATCGCCCTACAACGTATTAAAATTCTTTTTCGACAGGCCGAAGAAATATTCCCAAAAAACAAAGCCTTAGCAAACCGTTACGTCTCGCTGGCCAGAAAAATAGCCATGAAAGTGCATGCTACTATTCCACAAGAATTAAAACGTCGAATGTGCAAACACTGTTACGGTTATCTTAAAGCTGGGGTAAATGCCAGGATTAGAACCAGAGATGGCAAAGTTATTATTTCCTGCTTGGAATGTAAGAAATTTATGAGGATTCCTATTAAAAAATGAAACTACATAAACTTCTTTTTAGTTCTTTACTATTAGCTTCGTGCCTAAAAAACAAAGCAGAACTTAAAAATCCTGAAGCAGAAATGCCACAAACCTATACCTGCCCTGAAAACATGGCCAACATCGACAATCAGTTCTGCATCGATAAATACGAAGCCTCGATCATCGATAAAGTAACGCTGGAAAATGCCTCTCCGCATTACATCCCTTCGCAAGATGGCATCTATGACGCTGATTGGCAGCATAATATTTTCAAAAATAAGCCCATCCCTGCAGAAAAACTTCCTCAACTGATCAGCGAAAACCAGCCTCTTTCTATGCCTGCGAGAGGGGCAGAACAGTACCCTGATTTCAAACCTTTAGCTATCTCTCAACCAAACAAGATTCCGGCTACGTACGTCAACAAAATTATCGCAGAAGAAGCCTGTGCCAACGCAGGCAAACGTCTTTGCACCAGAAAAGAATGGTATCATGCTTGTGTAGGCCCAAATGGGCCGCATCCCTACCTGGATAAAAAAGGACAGGAAACATTCCCTGACGCTTATCCTTACGGGAAAAAGTACGAATCTGGAAAATGCAATGTTGACCTGCAAACCAGTCGCTGGCCTCCAGGATTGCTGGGACGAAAAAATAACGGGGAGATGAATGACCCGCGGATAAGTACCTTGCTAGGCACTGATGATTTGCCCATGAAACGAACCACTGAATCATTCCCTGCCTGCACCAACGGATACGGTGTTTATGATCTGCTTGGAAATGTGCACGAAATAGTTTTGGATACTAGAATTGCTAATAAATTTCCCAGAGAACGAGTTACATATGTAGGTTCTCACTACGCTCGTTCTGCAAAAGAAAGTTGCGCAGAAGCAACTACAGACCACTGGAAATTTTATACTGATTACAGCATTGGATTTAGATGCTGTCGTGAAATTGCGAGACAGCCTTAGCTGCTTTCCCCTCGCAATTTGCGACACAGAAGGCCTCAGCCTTCTTGTGTAGGAATATACAGCATTAAGACAAGCTTTATTATGATTAGAAAAAGAAAAGATTTATGGATTATTCTGGATCAGCTCCTTTTTTCAAATTTCTTAAGCGAGTAATCGCGGGAGGCGTGTTTGGTACAGGAGTTTTGGTCGCTGCTTCTATAGAACCAAATGAAGGCGAAGTAAAGATTTATGTGGAGCAAAATCTAGAAGAACTAATTAAGCAACAGGAAGAAATTATAGGTATTACCTACCGTCAAAAAAATCCTATAATTCAATACTCTATTCCTCCAGATAAAACAATATTTGGAATTCCTCCCGGGATGTATGATTATGAAATTGATATCATATATTTGCAAAACAGGTACCTAGAACCGCCGGAGTGGAATCTTCCTGCCGCAAAAGATACTATAAATCATGAATTAGGACATTACTACATGGACAAACTCAGCGAGGAGTTGGTTAGTAGAAGCTATCCCCATTATGAAGATTATATGAATTTAGCAGAAATGATTAGCATCAAACTTATTTCTGAAGGAACTGTCACCTACATAGAGAGAAGGATGAATGGGGAACCAGATACATTTACAGACAAAGATTGGCCGAAGACTATCCAGGGTTTTGTGTTTCATCCCCTTATGCCCGTTACATAATCTGAAATATTTTATGAGGGAGGATTCCATCTCGTAAAACCAATCATTGACCAGTACGGCGAGAAGGGAATTAAATATCTTATGTTCAACCCGCCCACAGAACGCGAGATGCTTGCTCTTCCTTTATACCGGCAAAGAATGCTGGAAGAACTTTCTGCACAATGAAAAGAAAGACTATTCTAAAAACAGCATTGTGGTCAACTGCGTCAGTTTCGGCATACTTTTTCACCGCCAATGCTACAATTATACATCTTTACCATCATAAAGATCCAGAAATTCAAGAATATGTAGAACAAAACCTGGAAAAAATTATCAAAGAACAAGAACAAAAAATAATAATCTCCTATCCTGCTGAAAGACCAAAAATTGAATATATTTTTCCGCGGGAATACTTATCCCTAGGAGCATCGGGAATATACAATGACAAAAACAATACTATGTATCTTCCGAGCGGCCTGCTTACCAAGCCAGAATGGGATTGGGGGGATCTTGCGGCGACGTTCTTCACCTTCAACAGCACTGCCGATGCAAAAAGAGTTGTAGACCATGAATTAGCACATTTTTATTGTGATACTATAAAAGAAAAAGTATTAGGGAAAAATTATCATTTATTGGAAACAAGCTATTTCATATACGAAGAACGTATAGCTAGCCAGTTAATTAATGAAGGAATCGCCAAATACTTTGAAAATAGGATGAATGGAGAAGATAAAAAACCTTTGAGGTTTGAAGAATGGCCTACAGAATTAAATGGTTTTTCGAATCATGTGATTTACAATGGAGGGTATGCTGTGGTCAAACCGGTCATTGACCAATACGGCGAAAAAGGAATTCAATTCTTGCTTTTCAATCCTCCGACGTCTAAAGAATTATTTACACCGGAAGAATATCAACAAAGAATTCTTAGAGATATTGCTAAGTTATAAGCTCGTTAGAAAAAGACGCCGACTGACGAGGAATGTAGTCGTTACGTCCCTGAGCGGCTAAGGCGACTTTTGAAACTTTCTACAGTGTCCTTTTACGTTCCGCCTCTAACAAAATCTTCTTCTCTACTTTGGCTACAGTGTGTCTTATTTCATCTACCGCATCAGCATTGGCCGAGATAGATTCTACCCCTTGCTTTACTAAAAATTCAGCCATTTCTGGTTTACTGCCGGCTTGGCCGCAGATGGAAGTTTTCACTTTATACTTTTTGCAGCCTTGGATTACTTTCGACATCTCGCCCAATACGGCGGGATGCATCTCATTGAATAAATGAGCAATCCTTTCATTATTCCGATCGATTCCAAGGGTCAGCTGCGTTAAGTCATTCGTTCCAAAAGAGACAAAACTTATCCCTTCCTTACAGAGATCTTCAATAATCCAGCAGGCAGCAGGTGTTTCTACCATAATTCCAAAATCAATTTCCTTGACTGGTTCAATTCCTACTTCACGCATAACTTGTTTTGCCCTGCGCAATTCATCTAATCTAATAACGAAAGGAAGCATTATTCCTACATTGTCATAACCTTCATCATGTAATTCTTTCACGGCCTGAAATTCAGCTCGCAAAATCTTAGATTCATCTAATAATCTTCTGATGCCATGCCAACCGATCATCGGATCAGTTTCATGTGGTTCTTTTTCACCACCTTGCAAATTGCGATATTCGTCCGAACGCATATCTGAACAGCGTACCCACACCGGTTTATGTACAAATGCTTTCGCAATTTTACGGATTCCTTCTTTCAATAAGTAGACATAATCATCTTCGCGTTTTTGTCGGATGTATTCAGCCGGATGCACGCCTCCGTTTGCGATCATGATTTCTAATCGGACTAAACCAACCCCATCCGCTCCAGTAGCTGCTGCTCTGGCTGCAAAGTCGGGGAGATCCATGATCACTTTGATTTCTGTAGCAGTAATAATTTCTGCGCCTGCATAATGGGCTTCTGTTTTTCCCGATGATTCTTCGATAGGAGTTGTTTGATTCTCTAATTTTCCTTCGTATACAATTCCTCGTGTAGCATGGACAGTAATGATTTCTCCATCTTTCAACAAATCAGTGGCGTGCTGCGTTCCTACAATACACGGCGTACCCATCTCTCTGCTTACAATCGCTGCATGACAGGTCATACCTCCCTCATTGGTCACGATAGCACCTGCACGTTGCATAGCCGGCACCATATCCGGCGTAGTCATCGCTGTAACCAAAACATCTCCTTTTTGCACTTTGTTCAGTTCTTTTGGATCTCGAACAATTTTTACTGCCCCAGTGTATACTCCGGCACTGGCAGTTTCTCCTTTCAATAAAATCTGGCCCTGCTCGTCAGCGACGGTTAATCTTTCTTCACTATGATCTTTAAATGTAGTCACTGCCCTGGTCTGGACGATGTATACTTCTTCTTTCTCTACCGCCCATTCTACATCCTGAGGCTTGCCGTAGTGATCTTCTAACTTTTTCCCTAATCGTGCCAATTCCTTGATCTGTTTTTCATTCAACACTTGACGTTCTTGTTTATCCTTAGGTATTGGTCTTTTTTCGTTCTCACCCTTTTCATTCCTGAACAAACCAACATCTTTCTTACGCAGCTCTGTTTTCTTGATCTCCCGCGTTTTTTTATCAACGATGTACATATCTGGATTTACTTCCCCGCCGACGATTAATTCGCCTAAACCATAGATCGCTTCGATCACAATTTCATCCGCATGATTAGTAGCAGGATTGACCGTAAACATGACACCGGACTTCTCAGAATCCACCATTTTCTGCACTAGTGCAGAGATTAATACTTTGCTATGATCAAACTTATTCTTTACCCGATAATAAATCGCTCTGGCGGTAAACAAAGAAGCCCAGCAGGCTAATACCGCAGAAACAACATTCTGCTTCCCTTTAACGTTCAGGAACGTCGCTTGCTGTCCGGCAAAACTTGCTTCCGGCAGATCTTCCGCAGTAGCTGAACTTCGAACCGCCACAAAAACTTCCTTTGGATCAACTAAATCAGTAGCTTTCTGTTTTATAGAACCGAGCATCTCATAGGTATACATGATCTCTTCGGCCATATCTGTCGACATAGGCGTGGCCATGATTAATTCTTGGATCTTCTTTGAAACCGCCTGAAGCTTGTCAGTGTTTTCTACATCTAAATTTTCTAAAAATTTGAGAATTTTATCTTTGATCCCTGTTTTTTCGAGATACAGCCCGTAGGTCTGGGCAGTGACCGCAAACCCATTGGGAACTGGTAGATGTAATTGTATCATCTCGCCGAGATTAGCACCCTTACCACCAGCAATATCAATAGAATCCTTTCTAAGCTCCTTAAACCAAACTACATAGGACATGTGACAACCTCTTTTGAGGTACAGTAAGAGAAAGAAGCTTTTAAGATTTGTGGTCAAGTTAAGTTATTTATTTCAACTCAAATTCTTTCACAACTCTATACGCTGCACCTTTCTTTTGTAACTCGCTCTCAAACAAGATTATCTTATCAACTTTCATCAAACCAAACTCTTTCTGCTCAAACTTCTTCACAAATTCCTGCAATTTCTCTTTATTCCGAGCAGTTTTCACTCTGGCAATCGTCAGGTGAGCAACTTCCTCTGCATGTTCATTCTTACGAATGAAATCTAATTCTTTACCAACTACCTTCATCAAAGAGATCAAATGACCGTCCGTTCCAACCCAAACTACACTAATCCTATCCAAGGAAGGAAAAACTCCCACACCTTTAACAGTAATCTCAAACCTTTTAGTCTTGGCAGCTATTTCAACTAAATTCTTCTCAATCTCAGGAATTTGCTTATCATCGACATTACCTAAGAATTTTAAGGTAAAATGAAGATTAGAAAGAGAAATTATCTTAAGATCCGCCCCGGTTTTAGAAAGCTCAGTAAGTACTGATTTAATCTTTTCCTTAATCTCCTCAGAAACCGGTACAGCAATAAACAGACGTTTCATGCTTTACTTACTTCTCTTCGCCGAAATCTTCTGTCTCTTCGTACTTATGTTCAGGCTCTTCATCTGGTTCTTCCAACTCTTTGGCAGAGACAGTAGCATAGCGCTTATTTTCCGGGCGTTCCATCTTTTGCACTACTTGGGCAAAACCAACATTGGCCAGAACTTTAGTAATTTTTACCTTGAGAAATTCACCTTTCTTCGCGCCAGCGACAAACAAGACAAATCCTTTCACTTTGGCAATCCCATCACCCTTTCCGCCTACCGCGGAAATCATCACATCGTATTCTTCTCCTACTTTTACAGGAGCTTCCGTTCCATTCATGTACATTCCTCCATAATTTATTTTGAGCCTAAAAATAGAAGTTACTATAAAAACGTTTACTCTAAAACAACAATCCTTAAATAAGCAACAATCTCATTTTTCCATATGACTTTAGAAGAAGATTTGCAGAAAGCACTGGAAGCTAAACAACAGGTCAATCAAAATGTAGAAGCACTTAAACAACGCATTATGCAAGGAGAATCATTAGGTGATCCGGTCAAAGATGCAGTTTTTCTATGGGGAGACTATTATGATTTAGAGAAAGATTTACGCGGACTTCAAAAAAATGTGGCTGAGAACCAGGGAAAACAGGTACTTGCTCTCTATACCAGGCATATAAAAGCAAACGATGAAGGATGTGTCATAGAACTCTTTGATAGAACTGAAACAAATGGCCAACAATTAGGCATAATTGCCGGAGAATTATATTTTGACTTCCTCCATCGTAAAATAATTATTCCGACACAACAGTATGCACATAAAGGAATGTTTAATTTCTACTTTGAAGAGGAGTTAGAGTTTTCACCAGAGTGGAAACGAATTGAAAGCAGCCTTGCTATCCCTCACCTAGAATATGTTGCCAAACATCTGCAAGGTAATTATAACTTAGAACTTCTTTTTGGAGATGAAGTTGAACTGTATTTTACTAATTCTATGTACTTTGACATTTACAAAAATTCAAAAGACCAAGGAGAAGACCCTAAAGCAGTGCTGGAAAGGTGTTTCCAAAGCATAGCAAAAAGTAACTATGTAGGCGATCCAGAATACGTTCAGGCTCTAAATGTATTAAATATTGAAGTTCCAGCACGTTTTAGAGCACGAGGAACATAACTTTTCTAACCTTTCCTTTCTCCTACAACAATCATTTTAAAATATCTCTTTTCCTACTTAGCTATGTTCAAATTTACTCCACGACAAAATACTACTGCTTCTGATGAGCATTTGAAATTACTTCTAGAACAACGAGAGATTTCGATAGCAGATCCAAGAATTCTCTCCGATCCCACCCTCTGGAAAAAAATAATACAGCCCTCCAGCGTTGATGTACGTCTTGGCAAAACGGCATGGCAGATGGAAGGAAGTGTACGGCCTAAAGAATATGAAACCATTGAACGTCTGGTGCAGGAATACGGCGTGAAAGAGATAGATCTGCAAAACGGCGCTGATTTTGTGCAAGGCAAGACCTATATCGCTTCCCTGCAAGAAACAGCTAATCTACCATCTTTCGCTCATCTACGTTCCAACCCTAAAAGCAGCACGGGAAGGGTTGATACCCAAGCGCGGCTGCTGGCAGACTGTAATCCGCAATACGAATCTATCTCCGGGCCATATGCGGGAAAAATGTATCTGGAAATAGTACCAAATTCTTTTGATCTCGTCCTTAGGACAGGAGATGCATTGAACCAAACTAGATATTCTACAGGGAACCCAATCATGACCGATGATGAAATTTATTCCGTCTTGATGACATCACCCTTGATTTACTCAAAAAATGGGGCTCCAATATCTCCGGGAAAAGTAAAAATAAACGCCGGGATCGTCTTGACAGCAGATCTTGATGGAGAACATACTAATTCCAATATAATAGCATATCGAGCAAAAAAAGATTGCCAGCAGCGTATTAACTTCCAAGATGTAGGTGGGCATCTCTTGCATAAATATTTTGACCCTATCGAAAAACCACATAACAAAGAACTAAAATTAGTACCGGGGTACTTTTATCTGCTTTCCACCAACGAGGCAGTTTGCTTACCGCCAGCATATGCGGCAGAACTATCCCAATTTGATCATCGTGCGGGTAATGTGACTTGGCATTATGCGGGATTCTTTGATCCAGGCTGGGGTTATTTTACAGGGGAAGAAAAACAAGGAAATACTATTACATTAGAAGTAAGGGTCCATAACAAAGCCGAAATAATCCGTCACGGACAACCCATAGGGGTCATGAAGATGGAACGCATGTCTAGTTCTCCCTTGTATCCTTACGGAACAAAACGAAATTCCAATTACAGCAGACAAATCGGGGTACGTCCGGGTAAACATTTTGTAGATAAATAGTTACAAAAGATTAATTAAGTACTGGTTTTGAAGATAAAAAATGCGATATTTTAGCCATAGAACAAGGAACATCATTGTTACAGGAGGCTCTGGATTTTTAGGTCAACAATTGCTTAAAGTCTGTTCTAAAGCAGGCCATCGTGTGGTAAACGTCGACTTAAGCAAACCAAAAAATGAACAATATCAACACATTCCTTACGTTCAAGCTGATCTTTCTGATCCGATGAGCACTCATCAGGCATTCTCTCAAGCTAAGGAATACCTTGATGGTAAGATCGATGATGTTTTTCATATGGCTGCCGTCGTTTCATACACTCTTCCATACAGAAGATTAGAAGGGCCAAATGTTGCTGCTGCGCACAATGTCGCCAAGGAATGCGCGTATAATGATGCTTTCCTCGTACATATGTCCGGAACCGCTGTTCTTGGACACGTTGACAGAGCAATGTTGGAAACTGATCCGCATAATCCAGTAGAAGATTACGGCCAATCCAAAGCAGACGCAGAGAATTATGTTTACCGCCTCTCTGTAGCGGAAGGATTGCGGGCAATAATTTTCCGATCCACTGCACCAGTTGGACCTGGCTTGGAAACTGCAGGAATAAATAATCTCTATAAAATGATTCTACATCAACCTTTTATTCTGGCAGCAAAAGGATCAAATGTGACCTATGTTAACACCGAAGACATTGCAAGAGCATTTTTGTTCGCAGCAGAAAACCAACAAATGATATATCACACCCCTACTTCTTTAGACAAAATAGTGTACAATCTTGGTGTGCATAAACCTCTCTCGGATAAAGAAATGGCCGAACATTTAGTAACTAGCATTGTCGGAGAAGGAAAAAAGAAAGTAGTTGAAGTGCCTCATTTTTTTGTCCAAGGAGGCAGTTATTTTATTCGTGGCGGAAATATAGTTGCCAATGCAGCACGGTTTATGATCGGAAAACGACGGCAAGAACCAGATATCTGTCCTAGCTTAGCCAGACTCATGAAAGGCCCTCACTTCCAAGATTACACTAAATTCGAAAAGTATTTCGAAAACAACGGATTCAAATTTAACTATCCAACTCCTGAAGAAGTTCTTGATACTGGTGTAGTTCATAAATTTAGAACGGAATGGTCTAACGTAGAACCGCCAACACGGATCAAGGAATTGGTAAAAAAAGAATTAATAAAAATAAATTAAAAAAGTAAAAATCCAAAATTAGTTCGCGTCTTGGATTCCGCCTTCTAACACTTCGAAGCAACATTCCCCGTCTGGTAAATTTGGAGCATCAATCAACTTTGCCACCCGAGTGCCTTTTTTACCTTTTCTCAAGTAAATCCTGAAGGTAGATGCGTGTGCTACGATGTGCCCGCCAATTGATGCAGTCGGATCGCCGAAGAACTGATCGGGCTTAGCCATAACCTGGTTGGTTACGTAGACACAAACATTGTAAGCGCTGGCAACTTTAGCCAGAGCGTGCATATGTCTGTTCAACTTCTGTTGTCGTTCTGCAAGAGTTCCTCGTCCAATAAATTCAGCTCGGAAGTGTGCAGTTAAAGAATCTACGACCAACAAGCGCACATTTTTGCCTTGCTTGGAGATTAAATCCTCAACCTTTTCAGCTAGTAACATTTGGTGATCAGAGTTATATGCTCTTGCGACCATAATTCTGGACAAGACATCTTCAATGTCCACGCCTGCTGCATCTGCAAACTGCTTAATTCTTTCCGGACGGAATGTATTTTCAGTGTCAATATACACGACATGTGCGGTTGAATCTTCCTTCAGCGCATTGACTGTTAGCAAGTGTCCGATCTGAGTTTTTCCTGACCCAAACTCTCCAAAACATTCTGTGATTGCGCCACTTTCAAAGCCGCCACCCATTAAGGTATCAAAAGTAGCTGAGCCGATAGATAACTTAGTAACGGCTTCACGGCGCCGTAAGATATCCATACCAGTTTCGAAACCCATTTTCATACTATCGCGGGCTGCGTTGATCATCTTCCGCGCTACTGCTTCAGATACGCCGGTAACTTCTATCAATTCTCCGACGCTGGAAACCGCTACAGACATCAGATCATGATATCCTGCGCTTTCTAATTTTTCCGCAGTCGCTGCACCCACTCCCGGCAAATCTGTTAATCCTAATTTTTCCATTTTTAATACCACCTTAGCTTCTGTTGTCATATTAATTTGCACCTCCTTTAAATAAATCTTGCTCCTGCAGTACTACATGCTCATACGCTTTCTGTAATACAACTTGTGCTCTCGGCAAGTCTGCAATGCGCAAAGAATTGGTAGACTGCCATTTTCCATTCTTGTCCGTGTAACTCCGTTCCAGAGAAATCGTCTTATATTCAGATTCTTCTCCGTTAGCCTTTTGGCCTTTGTTACTCCATACGGTTGCAGATACTGCGCCTGCTCTAAACTTTTTTTCCGGGAAATTCCCCGCTTTTGTTTGTTTCATTTTATCCGACCTCTTGCTTTCGCGTCTTTTTTCAACCTGAGCGAAATTCTGCCCAGTGAGGCACAACTCATTTTGAGCTGCTGGATCCTTTAGGTCTTTAGTGGTTTATAAGTTCCAGCCGAGGTTGTCCACTGCATTAAATGTGAGGCGCTCTACTCTCTTAAACTGTAGAATTTTTGAGAATTAAGATCTAATACCACTGGACAAATAGATTGGAAAGTGGTTGTCCAGTGGGGAGAAAAGAAGAAAATTATTCTTGTAAAGGCTTAAGCTGGAAAAAATGCCTAGTGTAGGAACCTTCCGATTCCGTAGTCATACTATAATAACCTTCCTCTCGAGGTTTATATTGGGCCTCCCATCCATTTCGTTTAAAATAATCAAGTACAGTGGTCAAATATTTCTCGCTATCAAAACTAGGAACTTCCACAGTGCCGCCACTCGAATGTAGGGCACCGGCTTGAGCAGCCCAATCAACAGCATTGCTTACAGTTGTTTCGAGCGTCTTTAGGCATTCCTCTTGGTTTGACTTAGTTTTTTCTTTTTCCAAACGTTGCAAATCTTTAGGCGTTTTCATTTTAAACCTCTCAACTCTTCTTTGGCACATACAACATTTCGCCTTTTTTCTGAAATTCAAACGTAGCGAAACGATTTCTCCTTAAATCTTCAAATACTAACGTAAAAAGATCCTTACGAATTCCATCAACATAAATTATATCATGAGGGGTTATAAAATCTAAGCAAATGCCTTCTTCTTTGAAGACTTTGTTAAGTGGAGTTACATATAATGAGCTAAAATAACCGCTTTTTGGATCAATCACTGTATTTTTATCTAAAGTTCTTTGTAAAAAATCGCCATACAATGAATTAGAATTTTCAGTCCTAGAACCGTTTATTGTAATCCTTCCTTCTCCATCGCGTATCACTACTCTTACTCTGTCTCTATACACCACGTCCCCATCAAAAAGAACTAATCCGCCCATATAGCCCCGAGAAATAGCCACAAGATTTCCAAAATTAGCTTCCTCGCTCCGTGCAGAATCATATCCTAATTCTAATAATTTCTGTGCAACTTTTTCTTCCATTTTCTACAGCTTCTGCAACCGTGCCAACTCTTCTTCCGGCTTGGCTCGGGAAACGATCTGTACATTAAATTCCAACCTTGAAAACATTTCATTCTTCTTTACTTGACCTAACAGCTTCAGCTGCTCACCAAGCAAATCAGTCTTTACTTCCTCAAACGCAACCATATTTTCTTTATACACCGCCATCTGCTCTTCTGTCTTCTCTAAGAGGTGGGCTGCTTGATTCTTCCACAACACGCTTCTGATATTTCCTGTCCCATCATCCACGACTACATTCATAACATAGGACAATGAGGGCTTAACATTTCCGTGCGTCGCACAGCTATAATTACCCATAGATTCGCTGACTTTCCTATTACACTCTGAACAGACATTAAAAAATCGTGGATCAAAGACTTGCACAACTGTACCTACTATTTCTGCCCCGCCATCGCCATCACGCAACTGTTCAATTTTCTTCCGTTCAAAAGAAGAACTTTCTCTGACGGAGGTAATCTTTTCTCCTTCAGGATTGACTTCAATACTGCCTTCTTTTCCCAAGTGTACTTCTTTGCCGTTATTATTCTCGCGCACATATCCCTCTTTCAATAGAATTATGTCTCCTTCAGCGACTTCCTTCAACAGATCGACTTGATCGTTCCAAAAAACAGTTCTGATCGTTCCGGTCTCATCACCCAAAATCAGAGAACACACTTTGCCGCTGCGATCTTCTTTAGAAAACTCTCTGACCTCAAATTTTCGTACTACCTTACCTACTGTTGTTACACTACGCATTCCCGCATAAATCTCTTTTATCTTCAGCTTCTTCTGCGTGGTAGTAGAAACAATTTCCACACCTAGTTCATTAGCAATAATATGCGCCGCTCCTTCCTCGCTGATCAGGCCGGAAAGTTCGTTAATCTTAGCTTTTAATTTTTGTTCTAATTCTTCTTTATTGGTCTTGCCGCTGGCCAGAATTTTTTGTTTTATCTCAGCTAAAGGAACCTTATACATAGTAACACCCCTATCTTGAGAAGCAGATAAAAATGATTTATAATGATTTAGAGACTGGAGGATATAACAGAAAGAAACGCCGCCGCCAAGACCAAGATGTGCTCGAGCCAAACGAGGCGTGGCTGATAAATTAAGTTACTTTTTCTGGAGTTGTAAGAAAGCGAGAAAAAGGCGAAGAGCACGGCCAAGGCGGCGTTTCTGAATAATCTAATTCATTCCAAAATCTAATCCTAATTTATACTGCACCGGCACAAAATTCCCGTTTTCAAAAATAGTATATTTTCCTGGGCTTTCTACACAGAATTGCACTTTCTGTCCTTTGGCGGCAAACTGCTCATTCTCACAACTCGTAAATTTCCAATACGAAGGCTTCACTTTGTCTATACAATCCTGAAGATTGGATGCCGCCTTGCATTCGCTGACCATTTTCTTGGCTTGATCCTGTAATAAGAAATATTCATCAAAGTTGTAATCAAGATTCGCCCGAAAACCTGAATTAAGACTGTAATATGGCGCGCCTTTCTGGCCCAACAATATTTCTTTACTGGTTTTACCGACCAGTTCTTTGCCTTGCCGGGAAACAGTAAAGCTGGCAGTTTTATCATATTTTTTGTACAAAGAATTAAATTCAGCATTGACACTTTCATCTACATTGAGGAAACAAAAATCCTGCCCTTTATTCCAATAGGTTACTCCTTCTTCAGAACCGCAGGAAGGCGCAGGTACAAATCCTCCTTTCTCTGCTAAAGACAATACGATGTCCCTTCCCACTTCCAATGCTATCTGATCAGCATCTGTTAACTGCTTCTCAGCTTCGACGAAATTATAATGTAAAAAATCTAATTGCCACGTTCCTTTCGGTTTAACGCCGAATTCTACTGGTGCAAGCACCGCAAAAGCTAGTGCAAAAATGACTACGATCCCGATCCAATGAAACAACGCGCCTTTTGAGTTCATGTGAAGAGTTTTACCACCAATAGTTTTTTATTTCCAACGCCGTCTAGATTTGTTAAATATAATGCACCTCTTTCTTTTCCGCGAGCGATAACTTTGTCATTAAAAGTAATAATGTTATAAGACAATAATGGAGTTGGCTCTTCTTCAGTCCCATACGAAACAGAATCATAGACTGCTACGCCTCCTTCAAGCTGCTTTTCTTGAAAATATCCTTCAAGTGTTTTTTTGAATAAGTCTTCATTATTTTCATTGATTGCTTTGATAATTATTTCTTTCATCACTACTTCTTTACCATCCAACATAACTGGGGAGTTGACCAGATCTAAAAGCGCTTCTTGACCATGAAGCGATTCTATTCTTTCTAAAGTCTGATCTTCTTTGTCACTGGCATCAGTCCGTAATACTACAACTGCAAAAAACCCTAACATAGAAATAATTAATACAAAGGAAAGT
This sequence comes from uncultured Methanosarcinales archaeon, assembly GCA_964372235.1. Taxonomy (GTDB): domain Archaea; phylum Nanobdellota; class Nanobdellia; order Woesearchaeales; family GW2011-AR9; genus JACPIL01. Next base: position 2,183 of record CAYJQD010000013.1, on the reverse strand, counting down.
AGGTCAGTAAAATCGTCCATCAGTCCTTTCTTTTCTTTAGGAAAGAAAGTTAGAAAATTGTGTTTCCTATTTTCTTTAACTTGTTTATTTTTAATAAATAACTTTACCATCTAAATCCTCGTCTGCACCTGGATCACTAATCTTGTCGGTTCGAAGCGATCGCCGTTTCGCACTAATACTTGCTTATACAACGTAAAATCAACCTTGTTAAAAAAATTATTTGAAGCAAGTAACTTTTTCTTCCCGTCCAGAGTAGGAGTATATCCTTCTAACTCCAAGGCGAAATTAAAATCCTCAAATCCTTTCTCTGGTTCAGTACGGTAACACGCATCCATCCGTTCCTGAGTAAATTTCTGCAAATCGATCACTCCTGCAAATATCCTACCTGTTACTTCATCCTGATATGTAAAGCATTCCGGAGTATTGACAAAACGTAAACTAATTAGTTCTGCTCGCAATTCTTCCGGTGTTTCGACCAAGGAATTTTGATATTGAGGAAGCAATACAAACATAAAGATAAGTGTAACAATAACCACGATAAATGCAGCAATCCCCCAATATAACTGTTTCCGAGTTAAATCGAAAATATCATCTTCTCCCATCTTATTCCTCTGGCAGTACAAACACGCCGCCGTTCTCAGCAGCAAGTTTGGCTAATAAATTCTTGCCTTTTTCTTTGGTTTCTTTTGTTGAAGTTGAATCGTCACTTTTGATAACAAATGTTCCTATCGTATGAATTTTTGCTCCATTCGTGTTCAATTCACGTACTCTTGTCAGCAATTCTTCTGGTTTAGTTACATCGACGCTTGGTGATCCATCCGAAATAAGATAGATAGTATCAACACCCTCATAGGCTAAGGCTAGTTTTAGAGCCTTCAATATATCTGTACCGCCGAAGGGTTTCCATCCTTCTACAAACTTTGATCCCTTTGCCCTGCTTTCGGCATTTAATTCCACCAAGCTTTTGGAGAAAATCATATTATCATTAATCACGTCAGCAAAAAAAATAATTGTGAAATCCTTTCCATCCGGCAATTCTGTTAAGGCCTTCTTAACCTGCCATTCTGCTACATCAATCTCTTGGATTGTTTTTTTATTGAGAGTAACACCTTCTGGTAAGCTCCAGACTGCCGGCAATTCCATCGATCCTGAACGATCTACCACAAAGACGATTCTGTCTCCTTCCAGAGGCAAGCCATAAAATCCCTTCAAGCCAGAAGCAGTAACTACTTTTGTTAAGGTATCTTCCTTAGTTACAACTGTGCTCTTCACGCATTCCCGAAGAATAATTTTCTTCTTTTCCTTGGTTAAACACAATTTATCTCGATTTTCAACAGTTCCAAAAGCCTGATATCCTTCGGGTAGGGAGAAATAACGTACTATTTTCTTCTGCTCGCCCTCCCCTTTGATGAAAACAGAGACTGAGCTTGAGCTTAAGATAAATGTGTACTTTGAAACATTACCTGGATACTGCACCATCGCTTCGCCCGGCGTTCCTAGCAGAGTATCAACCATCATCTTGATATCATCAGCGATAATAATTTTATTTGTTGTTTCCGAACTCGCATACTTAGAAGCAAGACTAAAAATAGAATAGGCAGCAAAGAGGATAATGATTATCTCTAGAATCATCATCAACGTAGTAATACCACGTTTACCCATCCCCTCATTCATTCGTACCACCGTAATTTCCGATTAAATGCAGCGTATTACTGTTCTCCTTAATAAAGTATAGCACTGTTCTTCGGGGTATTTCGTAGTAACTGCCTACAAATACTGAAGAATCTTTAGCCAGGTTACGTTCCAGCATAAATCCGCCAGAGCAAATATATGATTCTACTAAAGTTCCTTCTCCAAGGCTGCAGGTTTCTACTTCAACATCATAATTTATATTTGTACACACAATCTTTTCAGGGAGGACGGTAATCTTCCCAGTCAACCCATCATCAAAAACCGTGGTCTCAAAATCAGATTTTCGAAAGAGGCATATACAATTTTTCGTATCTTCGCATTGCCCTGGCTTCAATAAATCGATAGAATAATCAGTATTCGGCAGTTTAGCATCCACTTCTACTGTTACTGTCTGTGTATCCTTCTGAAAATACACTACGGCTGTTCCCTCGTCCATAATTAGCAGAACACATTTCCGTTCCCCTACTTGTCCATGTTCGGCAAACTAGTTT
>CAYJQD010000012.1:0-24109 GCA_964372235.1 uncultured Methanosarcinales archaeon | reverse complement strand
TCGTTTCCGATCATGGCATGGAAGCAATTCCAGAAAAACATTTTGATCACTCAGCAATTCGTTCCGGCCAGCATGAAGATTCTCCGGATGGAGTGCTGATCATGAAAGGACCACATATTAAGAAGAACATCAAATTAAAAGAAGCGCATATCCTTGATCTTGCTCCCACCGTCCTTTATTTATTAGGAAAGCCTATGGATGCAAATATGGACGGCGAAGTCTTAAAGGAGGCTTTTACCGAAAATTATCTCGAAGAAAATCCCATTCAAAAAAAGGATTACGGCAAAAAGAAAGTTACCGATCATTCCTTCTACGAACAGGAAGAACAGGAAAAAGTAAAAGAACGTCTGAAAGCGTTGGGTTACTTGGATTAAAGAAACATGAACATTGCGCTTATCACGTCATCTGCTTTAAGCAACAAAAAAGAAGCAACCTGGATTACCTTGTTTTCTTTAGCCAAAGAATACACTAATCAGGGTCATCAAGCGATCATTTGCGCTACCAAAAAAGAATCTCTCCCAGAAAAAGAAGAAGTAGAAGGGATCAAAGTTTATCGCTTATCAAAAGGAAAAATCTGGAGCGGCCGAAGATCTCTTCAGGTTATTGCAGAGCAAGAGAAGATCTCTTTTGATATGATCCATGGCTTTAGTTCCAGCCCCTTACTTGTATTAAACACTTACTTTGCCGCCAAGAAATTTCCAAAATCTAAGAGCGTACATACTATTAAATCTTATTCCAAATACAGAACTTTGAGAACATTTTTTTCCAGCTTATTAAATTTTGTAGACATTGTAACTGTTCCTACTAAAAGATTAGGAGAAAGTATCAGCGACAACCGATTGCAACAAAAGACAAGAATCATCTCCTCCCCCATTGACACCGCAAAATTCAAGCCTCGCAATAGGGAAGCGCTCAAAGAGAAACATGGATACCATGGTAAAAAACTAGTCCTCTACTACGGAGCGATCCGTGAGGAAAAAGGTGTTGATACACTTATCCAAGCCGTACCTCTAGTTGTTAAAAAAAGAAATGCGGCAGAAAAAAATATAGAATTTCTCTTCGCTATCCGCTCCAAAGCTGTGGAGAAGAAAGAAAAATATCTGGCTATGGCAAAAGAGCTTGGCTCCGAAAAATACATCAATATCACGTTAGAAGATCTTCCTATAGAAGAATATGTCAGTATGGCCGATATGGTGGTGCTTGCCTATCCAAGTTTGATTGGGACGGAAGGCAATCCTTCCTGTTTGTTAGAAAGCATGGCTTCTAAAACGCCAGTAGTTACGACGAATCTTCCAGAGCTGCGCGAAATAGTTCAGCATGAAAAAGACGTATTGATGGCGAAGCCAGGAGATCCTTCTTCTGTAGCAGCTGAAATAACTCGACTGTTACAAGATCCTACACTCGGTCAGAAATTGGCCGACCACGCTTATAGTACTTCAAAACAATTTGATATAAAACTGATCAGCAAACAATTTTTAGAATTATACCACTATCTGCTCAAATCTACCGCCAATTGACCAACAACTTGGCCATCACAAACTCTACTACCTTCCATTTGTCTTCTTCTGGGTTGTTTGTCTGTACACGAAGATCATAGCGTAAAGTATTAAATATATCCATCTGTCGTTGTAATTCTGCTACCGTCTCCTCCGGCCGCCGTTGATGCAGCACTTCAGGAGTATTGTATAAAAGGATAGATAAAGTTGGCTTGGGAAAAAGAGCATACAAGAATCTCTTCCACCATAGAGGAACATCCTTCATCAAAATAATATCAGTGCAATAACGGTCAGTAATAACCATCCGCTTGCGCATCCGAAGCGGAAAAATAACAAGCCAGTATCGCAGCAAAGAATCAGTTACAAACAGCACCGAAGAAAGTGAGTACAATAGCTTCCTCTTCAGAGAAGATCGACTCTTTTTGCTGAGCGCGTCTTTTTTCTTTTCCGCACTCTTATATTTCCTGGCCAGACTCATAAAAGGAAGGAGATGATTTCTCCCACGCCCCATGTACACTATAACTGGCTTCCTTTTGTTTTCCTGCAGATATTGATGCAGAGCGTCCACCAAAGTTGACTTTCCTGCTCCGTCCGGTCCTACCATGCTGATCAAAGGATAGGGCATCAGGGGACGCTTCCAGCGGATCCAGCGCAGAGCAAGAGCACTCAAGGTAAGGAGATGAGTAAAACTCTTGGCCACAAAGACGCATAAAAGAGGGCAAATAGAAATCTTATCAAAGTGTTTTGCTTTTACTAAAGGCAATAACTCCTGAGCTTTTCTTTTCGTAAATATTGCTGAAAGCTTCTGTTCTATTTTCTTTTCATCAATCTTTCCTTGCTCTAACAGAGAAGACAATATTTGCTGATACTTCGGCTTGAAACGTCGCTTTCCTAGGATGGAATGTACCAGGAGCATGAGAAAAGTATCGTTATCATTAGGAACATAGAAAAAATCTTTTTTTACCCGATTGGTAATAATAGATTCATCCATATACATCATGTCATTCCAATAAATGCCACCAACTTGGATATCGAAACTGATCTTAACGCCCTTCACTAATTTAAAGAAAGCTTTATGCTGGAGAGAAAATTGGGGTTTTCGTTCGATAAAACCGTGCTGAAACAAAATCGCTTTCGCTTTTTCAAAATCATTTCGACGAATAACTGTATCTAGCCCCTCCCAATAATAGTTGGAATCGTAGAGAAATTCAAAATTTCGCAGCACGCAGTAACCTACACCATTTTCTTCAAAAGCAGAAAAAAGTGCACGGAATTCTTCTACCGGATAATTTTTTTGAATCGTTATCATTTCTTAAATACTTTCAATAAGTTCTTTTTCAAATCTTGGAAATCGATGATATTAAAGAGGTACAGCAACAATCCATAAACTAAAGTTGCCATAAGCGCAGATAAAATCATTTCTACATAAACATTCGTATGAAGCATCTTGGTGGTATAAAATATAACCATCACAAACACTGAGGCAGTCAAAAGTAATTTGCCCCAATGCAGAAAAGGAGCAGGAATGTTCAACGTTCGTAACAATTTTCTCGTAGACATGATCAAAGATAGAAAATACGCCAGCGAAGTGGCGGCCGCTGCACCATTGATACCAAATAAAGGAATAAAGAAAATATTCAGTATCACGTTAAGCACGGCAGAAAGCAGGATCGTCTTCGTAACTTCTTTTGGCTCGCCCATGCTGGAGATGATGATGTTATTGACAGAAGCAAGGATGAAAAACATCGAACCTACTAAGAGGATTCTGAAGGCTAAAGCGCCGGCGACATATTCTGCCCCAAAGAAGAGATCCAGAAAAAACCCGGTAAACGCAAAGAGCGTAAAGATCAAAGGAATGATCAAGGCAAAACAATAACTGTGGAGCAGGGAAACTCCTTTCGCCAGTTTGGCCGTGTCTTTTTTATAATGAAGTTCGGTGGAGATAGGAAATACAATAGCCGAAATGGCCCTACTGATCTGGATAAAAAAAAGCGCGCTAGGTAATACAACGTTGTAAATACCTACTTCCGTCAGCGAACCGAAGTAGGTCAACATTAACGTATCAGTGTAACCTATGATCTTCCCGCCAATATCGGCAGCCATCAAAGGAAGTCCGAACCAGAGCAGTTCTTTAGTAGTGCCTTTCAAGCCTTCTACTTTGTGTTTGAAAAAATAAAGATGCTTCTGCACGATGGGCTGGTAAATGAAGAAGAAGATCACGCTTAATATCGCATAAGGGATAGAGACTGCCAAAAGATCATCATAACCTAAATGAAATAAAAGCAAAGTACAGAGCAGGATGAATAAATTTTTAGCTGGCTCCATCGAAGAAAAGGCAATCGTTTTTTGGAAGGCGTTAAGAAGAGCCTTAGGAATGGTGTATAGGATGCTGGTCATAGTATAAGCGACCATGATTAAAAGAATAAGTCTTGATTCTGGAACTTTGAAATAATGTTCTGAAAGGTAACCAGAAAACAGAATGATTAAAATCCCTATCAACGTAGAACTTAAGAATTGCAAACTAAAAACAGATACAATGGCCGTTTTTACTTTGTTATAATTTTCTTCTATTCTGGCTTTGGCTACATAATTCACCAGCGCTGTTCCTAAACCTAAATCTCTGAAGAATAGGAAAAAGAGTATGAACGTATATATCGAAGCAAACAGTCCATATTGTTCCGGACCAAGCTTCCTTGCCACCAAAACTCTGGTTCCGTAACTAAACAGAGCTGCGATAAACGTAGTAGCAAAAATAAGCCCCGTGCCCCGTAATATCTTTCCGACGTGGTTAGACATGCTGAATTACTCAATTATTCTTTTTTAAAGGTAATGGATTAGAGGATCAGTTTCGAAAAATTCGCCGCCTAGCTCAAGAGAGATAATATCATTCGATATTTTTGCGCCACCTGGCGGTGCGACGGTCTCACTATGTGAGCCCTACTCGGCATTCCTTTGGAATTCCTGCCTCGCCGCACGCCATGGCGCAAGGTGCGACTGGGGTTGCGCCCTACGGGCTGTCGCACAAGGACACGAAGTGCCCGTCTTGCCGCCATGATGGCGTGCAGAAAATAATAAGATTACAATCTCGCTAACGACCAAGGCGAATTTGTGGAAATTTTCAGTTTCAGAAGATTTTTAAACCTATTATTCGACAATTGGATCGTGGAAAAACGTAACTTTTCAGATTATCTACACCTGAACAAAACTATAAAAAAAGAAGATTCCATGCCGCTAATCAAGACTGCTTTCCTCTCTAATTTTACTATTTTAGGACTTCCTGAAATCCTGAAAGTGAAAGCTCATCAGGAAGGTATCTGGGTAGAACCATACAATGCTCCCTATAATCAATATGTTCAGGAGATCCTTAACCAGAACAGTGGATTGTATCAGAAAAGCCCAGATCTTATTTTCTTGCTGTTGGATTCTGAACCTTTCTTAGGAGAGTTCTTCTCTTTTCCTTACAGATATAACTTGGAACAAAGAAAAGAAATAGTACAAGAAAAGATCAAAGAGATTGAACATCTTCTTAACACCTTACAAGAACGGACCAAAGCCAAAATAGTTATCAATGAATTTCTCGTGCCACATTACAGCAGCCGCGGCATTATTGAATCTAAACAGGAATACGGGCTGACTGAATCCGTACACAAGATCAATGAATATCTCAGGGAGATGTGCAAGAAAAACGATCGTCTTTTTACTTTCCCCGTAAATTCTTTCTGTTCATCTCAAAGATTAAACCCACTCTCTGAACCAAAAATAATGTACTTAACGGATATGAAGCTTTCCTCAGATGGACTTATTCAATTAGCTTCTGAATACCTATCGTTTATGTACCCTTTAGCATCGAAGAGCAAGAAGTGCTTAGTATTGGACCTCGACAACACGCTCTGGGGAGGAATCGTGGGAGAAGATGGCCCCGACGGTATAAAATTAGGTCCTGACAAAGAAGGAAAACCGTTCTTAGACTTCCAGAGATTAATTCTCGAACTGTTTGAAAGAGGGATCATCTTGGCTATTAACAGCAAGAACAACTATGAAGATGCCATGGAAGTTATCCGCAATCATAAATACATGCTGCTGAGAGAAGACCATTTTGCTTGCATCAGGATCAACTGGCAAGACAAAGCGACCAATATGAAAGAAATCGCCAAAGAGCTGAATATCGGTTTAGAAAGTTTGGTTTTTTTGGATGACGACCATACCAACCGTGCCTTGATCCGCGAATTGGTTCCGGAAGTTATCGTTATCGATCTGCCGAAGGATGCATCATTATATCCTTCTGTTATCAAGGAATTGAAATTATTTAATTTGTTCCATCTTACGTCAGAAGATCTAGAACGCGGCAGGATGTACGTTGATCAGAAAAAAAGATCGTTATTGGAAGCAGAAAGTAAAGATCTGGATACGTTTCTTGCCCAGCTGCAGGTAAAAGTGATCATCAGACCAGCTGACCAGACTACTTTGGATCGCATTACTCAGCTTACCCAAAAAACAAACCAATTTAACCTTACTACGAAAAGATACAAAGAAGAAGAGATGCAGGAGTTATTCAAGTCCTCCCAGTATCTGATAAAAAGTATAGCCGTAGAAGACAGATTTGGTGATTATGGACTTACCGGCGTCGTTATTGTCAAAAAAGAGTCAGAAGAAAAAAGCTGGCATATCGATACGTTTCTACTAAGCTGCCGAGTCTTAGGAAAAACCGTGGAATTTGCGCTGATGGAAGATATTATCAAAAGAGCGAAAGCTGAAGGGATAGAAAACATAAAAGGTTATTTTATACCCACTAAAAAGAATAAGCCAGCAGAGACATTCCTTCAAGATTGCGGGTTTAGCTTGTTGAAAGATGAAGAGAATGTGAAAGAATACCACTTTGATCTGAGCAAAGATTTTAAAACTAAGATATTGGCCGAGGTCCAAGAATGGAAAAACTAGCTCAACTCTTAGCCAGAGTACTAAACATAGACCAGAGTATTATTAATGATACATCTTCTCCAGAAACCATCTCAGAATGGGATTCCTTAAACGGTATATTATTAGTGATAGAACTAGAAAAAAATTTTAATGTAAAATTCACCATGGATGAAGTGATGGCGGTGAAGAATGTAAGTGACATCAAAGATGCCCTTAGAAGACATAACGTCGCACCAGAAGCTATAGAATAAGGAGAAAGAGAAAAAATTCAATGATAAAAGCTAATGATTATAATTATGAAGAAATCAATCCTGGTGAAGTATTTCAGTTCAATAAAGTTCTTACTGTTGAAGACATTGACAATTACGCCAAACTAACCGGCGATCATAATCCCTTGCACTGCGATGAAGAATATGCACGTTCCACTGAATTCGAGAATAGAGTTGTGCATGGGATGCTGGCCGGAAGTTTGTTTTCCACCTTAGTAGGCATGGTTTGTCCCGGCAAAAAAAATCTCTATCTTACTCAAAGTTTAAAATTCAAAGCACCTATTTATCCTAACTCGGAATTGATCGTGAAAGGTACAATTGTAAAAAAAATAGACAGCCTGAAAGTAGTGGTTATCAATACCGAAATCGTGGTAAACGGCGAAACAGTTATAGAAGGGCAAGCTCAAGTTAAGCTAATTTGAGAAATAAAATGGAACAAAAATTTGCATTGATCATAGGTGGATCAGGAGGGATCGGCCTAGAGACAGCCCAAGTGCTAGCAAAGCAGGGGATCAAAGTAGGGATTACCTATAATAATAATGAAGTGCGATTGAAAAAAGAATTGAACGACAAAAAAGTTGATCCTCTACGTTATTCTCTGCATCGGATGGATCTAACTAGCCAAGACAGCGTAACAGAAACTATAGGCGCTATTCTCCAACAAGAAGGCAAAATCGACCTAGTCATCCATTGCGCTACTGCTCCGGTAACCAACAAAACTATTTTTGAGCTTGACTGGAAAGAATTCCAAGAGCATTGGGAAATCCAAATCAAAGGATTATTTGCCGTGATCAAATCACTTTCACCGTTGATACAGAAAAATCACAAAATAAAGTTCATTACTGTATTGACTGAATATTGCATCGGAAAGCCTCCAGCCTTGCTTTCACATTATGTTACTGCAAAATACGCTATGATGGGTTTCATGAAAAGTATGGTCTCTGAATTAACTCAACATAATTGCACCTTTAACATGGTTTCCCCGGGCATGGTAGATACTCCTCTGCTCGATAAGCTCCATCCTAAGATAAGAGAAGTCAATGCCTTCAAAAACCCGATGAAAAGGATTGCTACCCCAACAGATGTGGCAGAAGTTATTTCCTATTTGGTTTCTGAAAAAGCTGATTATCTCAATGGAGCGAATATCGTCCTCAACGGCGGAAATGTGTTGATGTGAATTAAAATTCTGGTTTTAATCTATAATTCTCTAATTTATCCTTTATTAAATTCAAGAAAGCGATAGCGGTCTGACAATCGGCAACCCGAGCATCATAGGATAAAGTGAGATTAAATTTGTGGTGACCGTCAAAAACCGGGAATTTTGAAGTTATAGAAAACATTGCAGATTGATGCTCGTAAACCGGAGGAATAACTTGGAATGCCGGAAAAGAATAAAGATTGGTCACGGAAATAGTGCTGATCATTTTGTCTTCTTCCCCTAACTCATTACGAATATATTTCAGGGCCGCTTCCTTTATTTCTTTAGAGATATCAAAAAGAGTTTTTATTCCCGCATCTTTGATCACCGCAAGCTTAGGTCCTTGGCCTAGATTCACAAAATGTCCTAAGTTGATCGAATTATAATAGGACAAACTCTGGTCATACTGCGAATTGAACATTGGATATTCCTGAAGAGATTTGACGATAGAAAAAATAACTAGCTCTCCAAGATTTAAATTAAAGTTTTCTTTTTCCTTGATCTTTCTAAGCGTTTCCTGCACTTTATCGTCATCTATCTGCACACAAATCGAAGCTATTGGCTTTAAGGCCGAGTAAGTTATTTTATCATTTCCCATTGCCTTTCTCCTCCTCAACCACCACAAAGGCTACGGCATAATCTTCCGTATGGGAAATGCTGCAGCTGATATTTTCTTTTCGCTGACCCCAAATATACACTTCTGGTTTTCCGGAAGAATCGTTTACAATCTCAATTTCTTTCATATCAATTTTCGTGCTGACCGCTTTCAAGACGGCTTCCTTGGCGCAAAATTTTCCAGCAAAAGAAATGTACGGTTCGGATTTACCCCTGCAATACTCAATCTCTCTTTTAGTAAAGATCATATTTATGAAATTGTCATTAGTATGAAGACTCTTGAACCTGTTCACGCTTTCAATATCTACGCCGGTCGAAACCATGGTTTTCTAATCAGTATTAAAACGGAAATGTTCATTTCCCGCCGTTCTGGGAAGAACTTTGATCTTTTTGGCCGGAACGCCGGAATAGACGCTATATGGCTCTACATCGTTCAGCACCACGCTTCCTGCCCCGATGACCGAATGATCGCCTATCTTAACTGAACCAAGTATGCAGGTATGCGCTCCGATGTCAACATTAGAACCGATGATCGGATTGAGTTTTCTTCTCTCGTCTAAAGACATAGTTCTTTTCTTTTTACCTTCTTCAAGGCTGAAAGAAAATTTTCCGCCGATAGTCGTATTCTGCCGTATCAAACAATTCTCGCCGATCTTGCAGGCAGCAATACTGATACCATAATAATGAGGGAACCTCGTCGAATAAGGAATCTCTGCCAAAGGAGAGATATCACATTTGAACAAAAAGATGAGGATATTTCGCAGCACTCCACCAACAAAAATCAAGGGCCTGGATCGGCTCTTATAAAAAGGACTAACCAAAACTTTTACTAAAAATAAATTAATCCTTCCCAGCATGTGCATCACGTTTATTTCTTATTAATTCTAAGTTTATCCAATATTCCTAAGCAAATCGCCAAAGGTCAAGATGGTGTTAAGATTTTGTACTTTAACGTTGTAGTTTGATTCTAAAGCCGCAATGAATTGATAAAAACGTATCGAACTTTGGTTTTCCAGCGTTTCATCATTTAATTTCAGAGCATCATGAATCTTGGAACTCTCGATATTCCAGAACTCTGAAAAAAAAGACACTAATTCACTTCTTTCCATCTTCACCATCCGTTCAGGCAAGTAGTGCATAAATAGCTTTCGCTCCGGTCTTCCTTGACAATTTTAACCAGGAAAGTGGTGATCTTATCTTCTTTGAGACGGCTTAAGGTGATGAAACACTTTGAGCATCGTAATATTGGTTCTGTCACTGGTTCTGTCACTGCAAAAATAGCTTTATAATAATTTAAATACATTATGGAACTGAGGATTCGGAATCCTTATTCCGCAAGATTTTTAAAGCCATTATCAAGCATCATTAATAAGAGGATAAAAGGTGGTTTTGAGGCATATGAAAAGAGCATTGATTACTGGTATCACTGGACAGGATGGCCCGTATTTAGCAAAACTTCTCTTAAGCAAAGGCTACAAAGTATATGGAACTTACAGGAGAGTTTCTACTCCCAATTTCTGGCGCTTGCAACACTTAGGTATCCTCAATCAAATAACCTTAATTCCTGCCGATCTTTCGGACACTACCTCTCTCTTGGAAGCAGTAACTATCTCTGATCCGCATGAGATCTATAACTTAGCAGCCCAAAGCTTCGTTGGAAATTCCTTCGATTTTCCTTTACTGACCACGGAAGTGGATGCCAGCGGAACGACGCGTTTCTTGGAAATCATCAGGCATTATAACAAAAAGATCAAATTCTATCAAGCTTCTACCAGTGAACTGTATGGAGCAAATACCGTCAGCCCGCAAGATGAGAATACGCTTATGTTGCCTAACTCTCCCTATGCGGCAGCAAAACTCCATTCATATCACATGGTGCGTATCTATCGCGAATCGTATGGATTATTCGCCTGTAACGGCATCTTATTTAATCACGAAAGTCCTTTGCGCGGCTTGGAATTTGTCACCAGAAAAATAACCAATTCAGTAGCCAAAATAAAATTAGGCCTGCAAAAAGAACTTCGGCTCGGAAATTTAGACGCAAAAAGAGATTGGGGATTTGCTCCGGAATACGTCAGGGCCATGTGGTTGATGATGCAGCAAAAAAATCCTGACGATTTTGTTATCGCTACCGGAGAAACTCATTCGGTGCGGGAATTTGTAGAAGAAGCGTTTGCTGCAGTTGGTTTGGATTGGAAAAAATACGTCGTTACCGACAAAAAGCTGAAGAGGCCATTGGATGTCCATCAGCTCTGCGGCAATCCATCTAAAGCACAAAAGACATTAGGGTGGAAACCTTCTGTGACCTTCAAGCAGTTGGTCAAGATCATGGTAGAAGAAGATCTACGACGCTGGCAGATGTACAAGGAAGGAAAGATCGTTCCCTGGGATGCGCCGAACTATTCCCACGAGATGGATATCATCTCCAGAAATGTAGTCAGAGACGCGCAGAAAGAAGCGGCTATTGCGAAAAAGCCAGGTTGGAAAAGAATATTAAAGCTTTGATAAAGAAAATATTATTTTAATTTTTGCGCCCACGGCGGTGCGACGGTCTCACTACGCGAGCCCTACTCGGCATTCCCTTGGAATTCCTGCCTCGCCGCACGCCCTGGCGCAAGGTGCGACTGGGGAGACGCGCCCTCCGGGCTGTCGCACAAGGATTTGCGATACAAAATCCGTCTTGCCGCCATGGTGGCGCAAGAAATGCGGACAAAGACCTCATTTCTGCGCTGAAATTAAGTAGTTTCTTAATTTCATGCGTGCAGAAAAAGAATTTACCAAAGTGAACAAATGGATACCAAAGAATTTGAAACTTCTTTTAAGGTCGAAGAGAATTATTGGTGGTTTGTCGGACAGAATCAGCTGGTGCAGAAATTTCTTAAGCAGTTTTATGGGAAAGACAAAAAATATTCATTTCTTGACGTTGGGTGTGGCACTGGGATAACCTTGTCGATTTTGTCTAAACATGGGGAAGCGAAAGGCATCGATATCGCGGACCAAGCAATTCATTTCTGCCGCAAGCGAGGATTCAAGATTACCAAATCTGATGTAATGGACATCAAATTCCCAGATAATACTTTTGATGCAGTAACCTCCCTTGGTGTCTTTTATCATAAGGGTGTAACTGATGATCAGAAAGGGTTTGAAGAGATTTACAGAGTGTTGAAACCTGGTGGAAGGATCTTTTTCTTAGACTGCGCCATGCCTTCCTTGTACGGAAAGCACGATATTGCCTTCCATGGCATACGCAGATATACCAAAAAAGAACTGCGTGAGAAATTAGAAAAGGCAGGATTTACAGTTGAGAGAATTACCTATTATAATACACTGCTTTTTCCAGCCGTCTATTTGAAACGGAAGTTAGAGAAACTCAGTAACGCTGCTCCTAAATCAGAAGTGAGCGAAGAGATCAATCCTACCTTGAATAGATTATTGACAAAAGTGTATTGTGCTGAACTTTCTTTGCTGAAGTATCTGAATTTTCCAGTGGGAGTGAATATACTGGCAGTGGCTAGGAAAAAAATTAGAAGAATCTCCACCACTTCTTCTTAAAAACACCAGAATCCTCCAACACCGACTTCACATAAGGATGAAGACTTGGATCAATGTGATCAACCCACTTAAATTTGGAATGGGTTTCATCCAGGGAGATAGAGAAATTTTTATCTTTCGGAACTGCTAGATAAACTACAGCCACATCATGCGTACCGCTTTTCACATCAAAGTTAGCTGCATCGGAATGAAATTCATACGCTCCGATCTGTCTTATGATGTTAATTTCCGAACCAATTTCCCGTTTGGCCAATCGTTGTAAGGCCCGGGGAAAAGTTTCATGCTTGAAGATCCTGCCTCCCTGCACCCACCATTGGCCTTTGGCTGGTTCCTGCGTTCTCAGCGTAAGCAATACTTTTCCTTTGTGATAAAGAACAAAGTCCATACAAGGGATAGGCATGTGCTCCCGAATTTGTTTGTATAATTTTTCTGGGATGAGATTAGCCATTTTACTACTTCTTCAACTCTTCCTTAACCAATTCCAGATCATGCTCTACCATCAGCTTCACTAATTGCTTAAACCGCACTTTAGGATCAAAACCAAACTTCTCCCGAGCTTTGTAATTACTACCTAGCAAAGGAGAGGTCGTCGAAGGACGAGCAAAGCGAGGATCAAATTCAACGTAATCATCTGCCTTCAATCCAACGACACTAAACGCTTCATCTAACCACTCACGAACAGAGTGCAATTCACCAGTACAGATAATAAAATCGTCCGGCTTATCCAATTGCATGATATTCCAGGCCGCTTCCATATAGTCTGCTGCATATCCGAAATCGATTTTCAGATCAAGATTGCCTAAATAAAGCTTATTCTGCAAACCTAACTTAATGCGCGCTGCGGCCATAGTGATCTTCCGGGTGACATATTCTTCAGTCCTGCGCGGAGATTCATGATTATAGAAAATACCGGTAGATACATGCATGCCAAAGACATCTCTATAATACCTACACAATAAGTATGCAAAAGCTTTCGCACAAGCATACGGGCTTTGCGGTCGCAGATGTGTTTCCTCTGTCTGCGGATTGTCAGCCTTGCCAAACATGTTGGAAGAAACCGGCTGGAAATATTTGATCTTAGGATCAACTTGTTTAATTATTTCTAATATCCGACCAACCGCCGCACCGGTTATATCACAACTGTACCCCACACCATCATAACTCCAGCTGACATGATCCTGATCTGCTTCGTTGTAAATTTCATGTGGACGAACTTTACTTATCACTCTATAAAGTGAGGTAGCATCAGCCAAATCACCACGATGCAAAATAACTTTGTCCATGAAATGTTCAATATTTTTAGTATTTCCAGTCGAGGTCCTACGGATAAAACCATGCACTTCATATCCTTTCGACAATAATAATTCAGCCAAATACGATCCGTCTTGTCCAGTAATTCCGAGTACAAGGGCTTTCTTTTGATCCACTACCTTAAATTCAGGCAATGGCACTAAAAACTTTCCGCCCTGCTTCCTCCACTCTTCCTCCCTTGCATAAAATTCCTTGAAGAATGCATATGGCAATACTAAGAAATAATCTGGCTTTTTCTGCCGCGCTTCTTCCTCGGAATAAATTGGAATCATCGAACCAACTGTATATTTACCCCACTTGAACGGACTCCTTTCTGAAGCACCTTCAATCAACTCCAGCCCTAATCCGTAATACTGCAGGATCACGTTACCTTTAGTAGATGCTCCATAAACCCAAACCCTCTTTCCTCGAGCAACTTCTTGCTTGATGAAATCAACACACTTCTTCTTGTTCTCCTCCAACCTGTTAAAAAAATCAAGATACACTTGCTTGCTTTCAAATCCTTTCTCAGAATCTCTTACTTTTTGAATTCGCTCTGCTGCTCCATTCGCTGGTTGCGTCTTTGCTCCAATCTTTCTGCAGTAAACACGATAACTGCCCCCATTTATGTCATTAATCTCAACGTCGATAATTTCCAAGCCATTCTTATTAAACAAATATTCTAAGGATTTAAAAGAATAATATTCTAAGTGCTCATGGCAGATGTTTCCTACATCATTGCTGTCTAACATATTCTTCAGGCACATCAGCTGCGCGATAAAAACGCCATCATCAGTCAAGGCATTAGCAGCATCGGCAACAAACTGATTAGGATCTTCCATGTCATAAAACATGCCGATAGCAGTAACTACCTTCGCTTTTTTGCCCACTCGCTTCATGTAACTATCCAAAACCCAGAAGTCGTGGATGTGATGAGTAATTCCTTTGCTTCCTTCTTCTTTCAAATTATCCGCCGGTTCCACGCCAACAGTAATCAAGCCAGGAACCTGATAGGAACGCAGTAACGTACCATCATTAGAACCAATATCTAACACTACATCGCCAGCCTTGAGATCAAACATCTTCTCTGCTTTCTCGGTGATGTCGCGCAACGCCTTCTTCATGGTATCAGTAACACCGGACTTATACCAGTAGAATCGAGCGTACAACAATTCCTGAGGAGCAGTATGTTTCAACTGCACGAGAGTACAATTCTCACACATGACCATCTCTAACGGAGCCTTGCCGCACTTATGTAGCTCATCTTTATTGATGAAATTATTGATATACTGCTCTCCAAGAGAAAATAGCGGTACCAACTTGTCAGAATAACATACTCTACACGTCGTTCTCGTGGTAGTTACCGGAACCTCAACCATATCAGTTTCGGTACCAATTCCCTTTAAAAAGATTGTTAAAGAGCAGTCTAATTTAATGCTAAACTAACAGAAAACTACTCTCTTATTAATCCCATAATTCAACAAAGAAATCACGCCTGCAGCTAAGACAATAGCGATCAGATATGGCAACTTTAAAATCTCAGTAAGTACATACACCGCCAACCAATTCAACCCGCTGATAAACAAGATCACTCCGACAAACAGCCAAAACTTCCCATTCTTTCGGAATGTTACGTAAGAATGATAGACAAACAAAAACAAAATTTCACAACCTAAAGCAATTCCAAAAGAGAGCATGTGCCAAAACTGAAAGAACTCAGTAAGAACATAGGTAATCCCTAAATTCAACAATAAACTTAATCCCCCGCCAAAAAGAAATTTTACATAACGGAACAAATCTCTCTTTAACTCCAAAGCAATATTCATTTTTTACTCCCAAACCTAATTTTTAATATCCGTACCCCATATTGCCAGCCAAACTTCAACAATCTTCCATAACCTGTATCTAATTTGGAAGTTCCGCCTTTTCGATAATTGTACTCGTAACCCACTTCGGTAATCTTAAACCCTTTTTTATGGGCGCGATAGACAAAATCAGCAAAATATTCTCCAAATCCTTCCTTGGAAAGCGGAACGGTCGAAGCAACTTCCTTCTTCACCGCAACAAAACCGGAAGTGTAATCTTTCGCCTGGAATCCTAATATTAATTGAGCGTACCAATTGAAAACTGTGCTCATCGCGGCACGAAGTGTAGCCCTATTATCTTTCCCGCCAGGAGCATATCGAGATCCAATAACGACATCATGCTCTTTCAACGGTTCTAATAATCTAGGAACATCTTCCGGAGGCAATCCTAGATCGCAATCCATCCATACAATATATTTTCCTTTTGCTTCTTCCACACCTCTTGATAAAGCAGAAGCCAACCCTTTTTCATCTATCCTTCGTATTAAACGAACTTTTGGATGGCCGTATTCTTCGACCAATTTCCAGGTTTCATCGGGACTGTTGTCATCAACAATAATTATTTCTTCCAATCGCGATCCTACCGCTTTTGAAATTCGCTCAATAGCTTCAATGATATTCTCGCGCTCATTGTAAGAAGGGAGTACAACTGAAACATCACTTTTCGTTTTCATTTGCTAACGCCTTTATGGTTTTCATAAATCTCTATAATCACTGCAGCAATATACTGAATTTCTTCCTCCGACAAATGACTGGAAGAGGGAAGGTAAAAACCATTCTTTTCTAGATACTCGGTATTCGGAAAATATCCTTGCACCCCTAAATGTGCATACGCCGGCTGTTTGTGCATCCCGATAAAAAAAGTCCTGGTTTCAATACCGCGCTTATGCAACTCCTCGCGCAGTTGCGGCATAGTTAATGGAAATTCCTCGTTAACCAGCACACCGTACATCCAATAGACGTTCTTAGCCCAGGGCTCTTCCACCGGCAATATGATCCCTGGAACTTTTTTGAGCAAGGAATTATACAGCTGCGCATTCCTTCGTCGAGCTTCCACTAACTCCTCGATTTTTTCCAATTGCGCCAATCCTATCGCTGCTTGCATGTTGGTAAGACGATAGTTAAATCCTGTTTCCTGATGCAAAAAGCGTGGTTCGCCAAAGAAATGATTCCGCAGCTTTCGCGCTCGCTCCGCCCACTGCTCATTATTGGTCACTACCATGCCGCCTTCGCCCGTAGTGATAATCTTGTTAGCATAGAAACTAAAACAGGCAATATCTCCCAATGACCCGGCCTTCTTACCTTTATACTCAGCTCCATGCGCTTCTGCTGCATCCTCTATTACAATCAAATTATGTTTCCGCGCCACTGAAAGAATCGCATCCATATCCACCGGATGCCCATAGATATGAACTACCATGATCGCTTTCGTCCTAGAATTTATCCTCGCTTCAATTTGTGCCGGATCCATATTCCAGGTCTTCATCTCGGAATCAACGAAAATTGGCTTCGCGCCGATCTGCACGATGGGATTACAGGAACCGATCATGGTGAAAGAAGGGAGTATAACTTCGTCCCCCGCTTTGATGCCGACCGCCAGCAACGCTAAATGAATCGCCTTGGTACCATTGGAACAACTTACCCCATACTTTACGCCACAATATTGACTAAATTTTTCTTCAAAATCAGTGATGTATTTCCCTGCGGACGAGATCCAGCCTGACTTTACCGCATCAGTGATGTATTCTAATTCCTTTCCACGCAAAGTAGGCTCACAAACAGGAATAAATTTCTTCATTAGTTGCTGGGTTTCATGCTTTGCCATAGTGACCTCTCTTCTTATGTGCTGGCAAAATCCCAGCAACTTTGAAAATCCATTTTCGATTATACGATATTTTGCTGGGAATGTTTTGGATTTTCATTATTTTCCACCGATAAACCTTTTTTCCTCATCTCTTCCTCTATAAGGACCTTGTTTCAATTCTATCAATTCTGTATCATCCAAGAACGTCAAACCATGCCCGGTGTTTAATACTACGGTATCTCCTTCCTCTGCATAAATTTCAGAAACTTTAGCATCATTTTCTCGCTCATCAAAGAGATCAATTTTAACCCGGCCCGACTTGACATAGAAAAATTCCTGTACTGGCAGATTCTTTAGCTCAGGAAAATGGCGATGAAAATGAGCAGATACCATATCGCCTTTCTGGCGTGAATGGAGCCCTACTTGGAGAGGAAAATGTTCAGGAGTGTGGAAGGAAACTTTCTTTCCTGAAGAACGTAATTCGTCAAGTGCATGCGAACGAAGTATCACTGCTAGTAATTTATCCTTGTAAACAACATTTTCAACAGCCTTCATAATCCACCTCTATGACCTCTATATTGTGGGTATAAAAAGGTTATGTACCCCTGATTAGTTTAGCTCTTATGCTCAGTTTTATTCACCAAATAAAAACTGAAAGGAATGGTTAGCAAAGCTGCAAGCAAATCAAGATACAGCATCAAATATCCCAGCAGATTGAATAAAATGCCCATCCCCTTAGGAGTATAATCGTCAATAAATTGCTGTCCCTTCCAACCTAATGGATAAAACCAAAAGACATGTGTTTCATCAACAGCATTGTAAATGGAAACCGGTGCAGAAATAATTCCTTGGTAGACAAGTAAATTATGCTGACCTTTGAGCTCTGCAGTTCTCTCCATGCTAGGCACTAAGAAATTGCTTACCTCTTTTCCAGCACTTTCTATACGTGCAAAATCTTCCGCTTTCCATCCGCAGTAACTACCTGGCCCACATTCTATGTAATAAAACGGAACATCCATCCTTGCGCCTGGTACTTTTTCAGTCAGCTCTATAAATTGAGGTAGATATGTCCCGTCGAGATAATGCCGGTCATTCAACACCCAGGCAGAATTACCTTTATAGATACGGGGATCCATAATGACGATGGCCTCTTCAGGAACGGTTTCATGGACAAATTCCCAGAAAGGGATGGCGCTGGCTGAATCATAGCGCTCAAATACCCCTTGTAAGAAAAAGATATTAAGCAAGATCGCAACAGCGACGAAAATATACAATCCATATTTAAAATTAAATTTCTGCCTCAATTTCTCATGAACCTGCCATAACCCATAGCCAGCAAAAATACTAAACACCACCGGCAGCCACAGGAAATGACTTGAACTTCCAGTCTGTCCACCGATGTAACCTACTAAAAAGAAAAGAGATGCCCAGAAGAGGATGGCTCCGATCATTTTTTCACGCCGTCCTTGTCCTTCCTCTTTTCGCAGACAGAAGATTGTCCCTACCACGCCAAAAAGAAGCAGCACTGCTTCCCAGCGCAGCATTTCCGACAACTTTTCCTTAACCACACTGATTAAACGAGAAAATTCCCATTCCTTTCCTTGTAATCCTTTGTGCACGGTTTCCCCTATGCCTAAGATATTGGAAAAATAATAATCAGTTATCCCTTTTTCCTTGTAGACTAGGTAGTTATATGAAAATACAGGTAACAAAATCACTAAAAAAATCAGCACACTGACCGCAATTGTTTTCAATGAATCTTTAGCTAGGGCTTTTTCTTTTCCCTTCCATACAAAATAAGCCAAAATATACGCCGGGACAAATAATGCTACTATATTCTTACACAATACTGCCAGTCCAAAACTGGCTGCAGCCAGATAATAGAAGCTCGCCTTTTCATGCTTTAACGCCCTGAGAAAAAAGAACATGCTCAGCAGCATAAAGAAAAATGCCGTCATATCCATCTCAATATTATACTGGAGAGCATAACCGGATAACGCAAAAAGAAATGCCGAAAGTAATCCAGCTTTCTCGCTCTTAAACAACTCCAGGGATAGCAAATAAATTATAAAAACCGAAAGTGATCCAAAGATAATCGAAGGCAACCGAGCGGTCAATGGACTCAGCCCACCAAAGAGAGTGTAACCAACATCTGCTAAATAAAAATAGAGTGGAGACTGTTCTACCGTCCCTAATCGTCCGGCCGAAATAATATTCAGCGGCAGAAGGGAATAGACCATCTCATCGGTAGAAACATCGACATGGGTCGCGGCAATCATCCGCAATACAAAAGCCAAAGCAAAAATAAACAGCAGGACCAAGGTCATTTTTTTAATTTTCATATTTTCCCTTCATTTTTTATATTTAATCAAAGACACAGGTATATGGTCTTTCACCTGGCTGTGGATTACTTACCCCTGCAAGCGTTCCACCTGCTCCAGCGCAACAATTACTTAATTCCCTCGCTTTGGAACAATACTTCTCACCTTTCGCCTCACACTTTTTTTCTACACATTGCAAATATCCTTCTTCCCCTGTATTCTGTATAGCTAGCATTGAAAAAATCACCATCAGCAATACCAAGAAATACAAGGTGCCCAACAGTATCTTTTGAGGCAATTTGAGAGTATGAATATTATTGTGCTCTTCCATATTAATTCACCTTAAATAAAACGACGTTTTCATCCGAATAAATAGGCATCAGTTTGGATGAAGTCAAAAATTCCTTGTAACGCTCTGGCAAGAGAGTTTTTGTCTCTTCTTCGCCAAATCTTTTGTGTAAATCATCATAATCCATATTTTTATTGATCAAGAAATACTCATAATTGTTTCTTTTTAAAAAAGGATACAACTCATCATAATTTTTGTGCAAGATATCTTTCCTAAATTCGATAACTTCCTTACACCAAATACAGCTAAACATCCCGTAACCAATCACTAGTTTGTCACGAGGAGCATATAAAAAAACGTTTGAGTTGAGAGGAAGTTGTTTGAACAATTCCCCGTACATAAACGGTTCCTGCATATTAGTAAAAGAACCAGAGGTCGGCCAGATTGCAGTATTGGCGTCGTACTTCTGCATTCCTGAAGTAAGAACCGCTCCAATGACAATAGCAAAAAAGAAAGCAGCTTGAACCAATTTATTTTTCCTGAAAATATTGATCAATACGTATGCACCTTCTGCTGCTATAAGAGAGACTGGAATAGCCAAGAGGAACCAGCTTCTGAAAGCGTCTCTGGCGATAGAGATAGGGAAAGTCATCCCATTGACCGCCCAGAAGGTATAGACTAACCAGAATAAAGCCATTAATCTCCAGCTATTTTCCTTAGCAACTAATGAAGAACGATAGCGATAAAGGATATAAGCCGCACCAAACAAGACTAACAGCGAGATAACTATTCCAATTCCTATTGGCGCGTTAATTAAGTTATTGGATTTAGCTACAAAGAAATCGCTGAATGTATATGCTCTTGAACCTGTTCCTCCAGGGTTAACCAAAGTGTTCCAGAGAGAAACAATTTTATCAAGTATATTCACAGCTCCGCCGGAAGTAACAGAAGATTCAACCGCAGCTTCCACACTTCCTTCCAGTAGATTAGGTGCCCATGCGCCTACAAATCCTTTCACTCCGTATCTATAAAGCATAGCCATCCACCAAAACTGGCTAAGGATCATTCCTCCTAAAATTCCGATAAAATGAAATTTCAAAAATCTATTATGGACGACAGAAGCAACAATCGCATATATCAAAAGCATAGTAGTAATCTTAATGGGCTGGGAAAGATTTTGGGTAACCCAGATGCCTGCCACCATCACTGTCAATATTATTACCCATTTTTTGTCTTCAAAAATTTTGGTAAAAGCATACAGCGCGGGAAAGATTAGCGTAATGACCATGCCGTGAGCCCAGATAAAATGAGATAAGTAACTGGGAATGACTGCTAAAAAAAAGGTAGCCAGTAACGCTTTGTTCTTATTCTGCATAAAAGAATGAGCAAAGAAATAGAAGAACAAAAATCCTAGAGAGATAATTAGAGCATTAAAGAACTTCATAGTCCAGGGCAAATCAGGTGAAGTTTGATGCAGGATGCCCAGGAGAATATCGTAAGCAGGCGGATAAGGATCCATAAATGAAATGACTGAATCTCCACCTCGTTGAGGCGTGTCGTCCGCGATCGGATCGTAGGCATCTTTATCCAGAGCAACATACTTAACCCCCTGTGAGTGTCCCCACGGATCTTCATCTTCAAGGTACGGATACGCGAACGCTCCCGAAGCATAGATATAAAAAGAAACTGCAAATATAAAAAGAACCGCAAGTACGAAAATATTACTTTTAGTCACGGTTATTTTTGGGAGTTTTGTTGGAAATTTGAGTCCATGTTCTCGCATTTTTTTGGACAAAGCATAAAAAGGAACCAACAAACTAAGCACCAAGAAAATTTTCCAGTCTAAGGGTATGCGAAAAAAATTAATAATCACTGAGAGTATCGCAAAAGTTCCCAGGCCAATTCCTAGGTTCATGATATTTCTTTCGAAAAAGTCAGATTTAGCTCTACTAGAATCCTCAGTATCCCGCAGCTTCGGATAAACAAAATAGGTTAGTGAAAATCCTAAACCCCAGAGATAAATAAAAAACAGTAAAATGGTAATTATACTGATCATGCTCTCACTGGTCTCCTGTCCTTTTTAAGTTTATCTATTGCCAGTCTTCTATAATCTCCGTCTATAAATAGTCTGCACCATAACTCTATGTTAAGAAGAGACCAAATTCTCGCTGCATTGACTAAATCTCTGAGACCATCTGTAGACCTGCTGCAATGCTCATCTAATAGTTTCTTGACATAACTATGATTAAAGATACCTCTGTTCTTCACTCTTTCGCTTAATAAAATAGAATAGACATACTCTTTCAAATCTTTACGGATCCACAACGAGAACGGCGTAGGGAAACCTTTCTTGGGTTGATGGTACAAGATTGAGGGAAGATCTTGCTTCATGCTCTGCTTGATCAAATGCTTCAGTTCGTGGTTATGCAATTTAAATTTCATGGGAACCGAATTCGCAAATTCGACTAATTCATTATCACAGAAAGGTGTTCTGGCCTCGATAGAATGAGCCATCCCCATCTTATCTTCTACCACCAGAAGCGAAGGAAGATATGTTTTTAGATATAGATACTGAGCTTTATCAGCCAGAGAAGCAACATCTTTTCGCTGGTATTTTCTGAGCACGGAAACAGTACTCTTCTGAGGCAAGCTCTCATAAAAATGTTTTGTTAATAGCTTCCGACGTTGTCGTTGGTTGAACATGATAAACAATCCATGCTTGACTTCTTGGTCAAAGAGCGGAAAAAACAAGAAATACGCTGCTCGAGGCATCTCACTCCATCTGAATAAAGTAAAAAACTTGTAGGCATTCAGCGGATTTCGTCGCATCAAATCTTTGAAATAGCTTGCTTTATAGACTGGATATCCTGCAAACAACTCATCTCCAGCATGTCCAGTAAGAACAACTTTGACATGTTCAGAAACAAGTTGAGAGACCATATACTGAGAAATGGCCGGAATTCCTACCTTTGGCTCATCAAGATGATAGATTATCTCTTCGATGTGTGAAAGGAAGTCCTGTGGAGTGATGGTTACTTCATGCATTACGGCTCCGGTCTTTTCCGCCACCGCTCGTGAGCAAGAACTTTCATCATATACGCCGCCTTCATTAAATCGACCGGTAAAAGTCTCAATCTTTCCATTTTTTTTCTTTCCTGATCTCGCCACCAGCTTTGCCGCCATGGTCGCAACTGAACCTGAATCAAAACCGCCGCTGAGGTAAGAACCCAGCGGAACATCACTGATCATATGCCTTTGCACTGACTCAGAGAAGAGCGTTCTAAAATTGTTATAATATTCAGAAACATCTTGTTCACTGCTTTTTTTATAGGAAGCATCCCAATACTGTTCAATTAATAATTTTCCATCCTGTACTAAGAGATAATGGCCGGGAAGAAGCATCTTGACTCCTTCAAAAAAAGTCTTATCATCCATGATATTTTGGAAAGTCAAATATTCTGCCAAGGCTTGACGATTCAATACACGAGGAAATGTTTCATCTGCAAGAAATGCTTTTACTTCTGAAGCAAACATGAAGCGTTTAGTTTTTCCTTGATCCTGATAATAGTACAGCGGTTTAATACCTACCCTATCGCGAGCTAAAAAAAGAATATTCTTCTTCACATCCCAGATTGCGAAAGCAAACATGCCGTTAAACTTTTGCACGCACTCAGGCCCGTACTCTTCATAAGCGCGTATGATCACTTCCGTATCGCTTTTAGTCTTAAAATGATATTTTTTTTCCAATTCTTTTCGTATTTCTTTATAATTATAGATCTCCCCATTAAAGACCACCACGATCGATTTGTCATCATTATACATCGGCTGCTGCCCGGTCTTAAGATCGATGATGCTAAGCCGCTTATGTCCTAGTGAAACTTTCTTATCTACAAAAAAACCTTCTCCATCCGGGCCGCGATGGTCCAATAAAGAAGTCATCCTTCGTAATAACTTCTTATCACTTGGTCCATACCATCCAGAAATTCCACACATAGCTCTTACCCTTCGAATCTATTTTTATTGATATCTTTTATTTTCTTCCGATTTTATTTTCTCTTTAGTTTCTCATGATACGAAACGATCAATTCTCCGATAAATCCTAATCCAAACAGCTGCAGCCCGGTAACAAAGAGGAAAACCGTCAAAATCACCAAAGGCATTCTGGTAATGACTGCTTCCATCAGGACATAATTAAGATACAAAACATACAATCCGCAGAGAAATCCCAGGCTCATCAACACTGCTCCAATGGATCCAAAAACATGCATCGGTTTTTTGGAAAAAGATGATAAGAACTTTACCACTAGAAGGTCCAAAAATCCTCCTGGTATTCGCTTCAATCCTACCATCCCAAATTTAGATCGACCTGCTTTGCGAGGATAAAATCGCAACGGAATTTCTTTGACTCTGTACCCCTGCTTCGCGGCTAAGATCACAAAATATCTATGCCAGTCGGAGCGCATCGATTCGATGTTGTAATATACCTCTTTACG
>CAYJQD010000011.1:0-25085 GCA_964372235.1 uncultured Methanosarcinales archaeon | reverse complement strand
TTTAAATTCTTTCAATCTACTGTTTAATTCTGGAGTTTGCAACTCGCGTAATTCTTTCATCGCTTTCATGAGTCGCCCACCTCAGACGATTTTTCTGCTGCTTCAGTAGATTCCGGTGCTGAAGATCCTTCTGCTTTTACTTCTGAAGTTTCTTTTAATTTTGCTGATTTTTTGCTAGTCCTTTTTTTCTTAGCAGGAGCAGCAACTTTTGTTGGTGCCGCAGTTTCTTTTGCTACCGGAGCTACAACCTGTTCCGGTTCTTCCAACAATTTGATTTTGTCCGGCAACACAATATCTGGAGGCATGATTGCAACTTTAACTCCTATGATACCGCTCTTCAGTAAGGCTGATTTCTTAGCCATGCGTACGGAAAGCGCAACATCTCCGCATTTCTTCAAGTAACCAGTGTAAAAACGCCAGCTCTTTGCTCGCGCACCAGGAATTTTACCTGAGATGATAATTTCAATTCCTAACGCACCAGCATTCATGACGTTTTCCATCATCTTATGCCCAATACCTTTGAATCGTGCTGAACCAAATCGTTCTAAAGAAGAAACAATTCGTTCTGCTACAATATTAGCATTCAGGAAAGGATTGGAAACTTCGCTGATCTCGATTTGAGGATTCTCTAGATTGAATTTCTCTTTCAAAGTTTTAGTAAGTGATCTGATATTTGCTCCTTTAGAACCAACAATTAAACTTGGTCTACTTGTATGGATAACTATCTTCTCACCCAAAGGAATTTTCTTTAAGGAGATAGTGGAAATGCCTACATTGCCCAAAGTTTTCTCTACATATTTTCTGATGTAATATTCTCGAGTTCTCTGTGCTACAAATGTTCGTTCAATCATTTTCGTACACCTGCGGATCGTAATGAACCTTTCTTCTGTAATTCTTCATATAAATTTTCTACCTTCTTAGCATCTTGGCGATCTTTTTCCTGACGCTTTAATTCAGCAGCTTTCTGCTGTGCTCTCTTCAACAATTCTGCTGAGGAAGGTTCTTCTGCAACTTTCGCTTTTACAGCTGGTTTAACTGGAGCAGGAGCTTCATGCTTATGCTCATGTGCAGGGTCATGCTTGTGATCATGTCCGTGAGCATGACTGTGTTGATGATTATGATCGTGTGCTGCATTATGTTCATGATTATCTGCAGTTTCGGCGTGAGTTTCTTTTTTCTTCTCAGCTACAGGTTCAATAACTTTCTTCTTTCCTGAAACGCCGCGCTCTTTCACTTCCACTTCGAGGTTGGTTCTTTTTGTTGCAGTTCTGTGCCGTGCTCCAGTAAATGGGATTGAAGCTTTATTTGCGATCAATTTTGTAATCTTGAGTGAACCAGTACTTAACCCTTTGAAATGTGCGTTTGCTTCGACAGATTTTAATAGCTTCAGCACTTCAAATGCAGCTTTAGCTGGATATCGTCCGGTAGACATACCTTTTTTGTGACCAGTATTCATAACATACTTTCTAAATGGAACTGCTCTTTTCAAGGCTACTACTTCTTCCAAAAATTTCTTGGCGTAGGAAACATCTTTGTAACGCAATGAATCGCAGATCTCGATGCAGTGCTTGGTCGAGACTGGCAAGTTTAATGCTTTCGCTACTGCAAGATGTCCAGTTTCCGTTTTTGAGTTGGTCGTGGTAGCCATTGTTGTATGTTTATCTCGCTGATACAGCCTTACTTGATCTGGTCGCTCCGATACCTGCTGCACTGTGTGTTACTCCTTTTCTAGTATGGGAAAATTCACCCAGATAATGACCTAACATTTGTGCTGTAATCATAACAGGAAGGTATTCTTTTCCATTGTACACGCGAAGAGTTTTTCCCACCATCTGAGGCACGATAACCATATCTCGGCAGTGAGTCTTGACGTTATTTTCTCCAGCTTCGATGCGCACCATCAATGCTTTCTGCGCTTCAGTTAATCCTCTCTTTAAGGATCTTCGCTGTCGGGAAGGAATAAGCGTCATAAATTCTTTTAAATCTAACTTAGCCGCTGCGTCTTCCGATTTTCCTTTCCATGTGAATTCTTTAGCCATAGTTGATTATCCTCTATCTCTTCGTTCTACCTGTTCTTCGCGGAGCGATCTTACCTGCCTTTCGTCCAGGAGGAGCATCTCGAGGTGATTGCGTAGGCCGTCCTTTGACGTGGGAACATTTTCCACCGAATGGATGGTCCACTGCGTTCATAGATACTCCGCAAACAATCGGATATAACTTGTTTCTTGCCCGCATCTTATGATATTTGAATCCTGCTTTCAGGAAGGGCTTATCTAATCTGCCGCGTCCTGCGAGAACACCGATTGCTGCCCGGCATTCTGGTTGAAATAATTTTTCTTTCTTTGAAGGCAGCTGTACCCGTACTGCTTCTTCTGTTTTGGAAATGACTCTTGCAGATGAACCTGAAGCGCGAACCAATTTTCCTCCATCAAGAGGCTGCAATTCAATGTTGTGAATCAAGGTGCCTTCTGGGATGTTGCGTAAAGGTAAAACATTTCCTACTTTTACTTCTGAGCCGCCGACAGCAACTTCATCGCCTACTCTGATTCCATCAGGAGCAAAGGCCAATCCTCGCTCGCCAGTCAAATAGACTACTTCCATTAAAGGTGCGCTGTGTCCTGCGCAATGGATTAAATCAGTAACCATGCCTGAAGTTTGCATAGTGTAATGCTTGACTTCTCCTTCATAGCGGTGACTAGGTGCGCGGTACCGCGGTGTTCCTTTTCCCCGTCTTTGTTGAATCAGTCGTTTACCCATTTATGTACCTAAAATTTGTATACTCCGTTTTCTTTTGAGAGCACTACTACGCCTTCCCTGGACACAATTTCCCCTTTGGAAAATTGTATTCTTGTGATGGATTGATTTTGACTCTTGAAAAGCATTTCTTCTCCTGATACACCAACATAAGTTAACCTTTGTCTTTCCAACATAAGTTTCCCATAATTGTTCCCATCATAAACAGTGATAGAGTCGCCTTGCTGCAACCCAAACAAATCTTCTCTCCTATTGATAGGTTTGGTTCCATCTAATATTGCTTTTTCTGGTTCTCTAATAGGCCTACGCTCCTCTAAAACTGTTGCATCGATAGCCATCTTATATCAACCCCAAATCTGCGCTTACATCGGAAGCGAGATTTTCTGGACTTAGTTTCACGTAGGCTTTTTTCACGCCGGTGAATGAATTGTCAATATTAACTTTGATTACCTTAACATTGTATAATTGTTCCACTGCCTTCTTCACATCTGCTTTAGTAGCGGAAGGATAAACTGCAAAGACTAATTTATTGTCAGACTCAATTTGACGGATGTTCTTTTCAGTAGATAACGGATTCTTGATAATCGCGTATGGATCAAATGCTCCTTGAGCAACGTCAGACATTTGTTCAGTTTCCTTTTGAGTTTTTTTTGTCATTGTTATCTTGATTACATGAACAGTTTTTCGTCAGCGACTTTCTGCACAGCTTTTTCCGTCCATAAGGTTACTCGTCCTGCATCTGCTCCCGGAGCAAGCAATTCTGCGTTCAATGCTTTTACTTCCACCGCATCGACGCCAGGAACATTCTTCGCTGCTTTCAATAAAGGACAATCTGTGCTGGTGACAATCAATACTCCTTTCTTACGTTGGTATTTTCTTCCCCGCATTTTACCCATACCAGCGCGAACCTTTTTCTGAGCAGATCGTGCTAACTCTTCTGTAAATCCTAAATCTTCCAGTAATTTCTGGACATCTTTGGTTTTTGATAATGTTTCTACAGATCCGCTTACAACAAATGGATACTCAACTGGTAACTTATGTCCTCGTTCTGCAACTACTTCTTTCAGCAAGGTCGCAGCCATAGCCGAGCGGATCGCTTTTTGATTTTCTTTCTTGTTGATCTTTCGTTCTAATACTTTCCAGGCTTTGGGAGGATGTGAACGTCGTCCACCTACTGCTTGAGGCGAGAACGCACCAACCCAGTTGAACCTGGTTCCCCGACGAGATAGGATCTTTCTATTGATTCTGCTTATACCGAAACCGTAACTGCCGCGGTACTTTCTTCTTCGTTTACTTAACTTTGAAGAGTGGCGTAAACCTGCTTCTGGATCTGCACCATAGGCTTGGCGTGCTTTGCTCCATAGCGCATGCACTGCACGCTTGATTAAATCAGGGCGGAATTCTTCCTTAAACTGGCTAGGCATAGTCATGTCCCCAGTTTTCTTGTTTCCGCCGTTAACGATTGGTAATTTCATTTTATGCTTTCACCGATACATATTTTATTTGTGGTGCTTCTTTAGTCATGGAATGATCAGGCCTGATAGATTTAGTCATAACCACAGGTCTTTTTTTAACGCCAGAGACTGAACCCCGGATCAAAAGATAATTATTTTTTACTAAGCCGTATTTGGTGATTCCGCCAGCAGGAGTAACTTCTGCGCCGTTCTTACCCACTTTAAGTAATTGTTTATTATACTCTGTTCTCAAGTGGAATCCCATCTTACCTGATTGGGGAACACTATATCTTACTCTGTTAGGATGCCATGGACCAAGAGTACCAATACCTCTCTTCGTCTTTTCAGCTTTGTGCTGCCGGATAGGGACGCCGAAGCGCTTAACTGTTCCCTGGAAGCCTTTTGCTTTCGTAATACCGTGAATATCTAATGAATTTCCTGGCTCAAAGACATCTTCAACATTGATTTCTTTGCCTAGCATTTGTTTTGCATAGGCTAATTTATCGTCCTTGCTGCCGCCGAGAGCTATTTCCAATAATTTTGGTTTTTTCGTTCCAATAGAAGCTGCGGAAGGATTAGAATGAACGAGAAGCCGTACATCTTCAAATTGGGTAAAATTGTCGAAGGTTTTAGTTGATTTTTTCTTGGGCAATTGTATTTTTCTTCCCAAGTTTTTAGATAAATTCTCAGCCCAGACACAGCCTGCTTTTCTTAGGCCGCCGTATAAATTTTTGGTATAGAAGCAAACTCCTGCCACCGTCATAGGGGGGCAGTCGATGATGGTTGAAGCCACGGAAACTTCTTCCCCTTTAGTAAGGGCTCGAGGCCGATTGTCGATAACTTGAAGATGAGTCATGCCTGCCTTATAGCCGATGAATCCTAATGGCTTGGCTTTGCTTTCGGGAGCCCACGATCTAAGTCTGGCCACGGAGTGTTTAGCTCTCCGTCTAGGCCAAAATTGAATACTTCCATGTCTTGGTTGATGTGGTTGTCCCATTGTATTAATTGCCTATTCATGGCTCCCATCGTCAGAATTACCTGTGATGGTCACCTTTTCAGGCGCCTAGTTGTAAACCATTTAATCGACGTGAGCCGATCAGTGTGATTTACACTTAATTTGCTTAAGTTCCTTGTGAGGATAGAGGTTATTTATAAATATATCGGTTTAGAAGAGTCGCCGACCTAGGCCAAGATGTGTGCAAGGAACTACGATTCGCTCGAAGGGAAAACTATTCCTTCGGCGTACAGGAAAAGTAGTTTCTTTTCCCAGCACGTAAGAAGTAATTGTGATTTTCTTCGAGAATAAATATAACTATATCAAAAAGATTACTTCTTCCTCCTTGCTTTATTTGGTTTATTAAAGGCATTTAGTAATTGTTCCAATGGAGCACTTCGTTCTCGTTCTGAGTCTTCAGATCGCTGTTTCGAACGTTGTTCTTCTAACTTATTGTAAAGATCTAAGATTCTGCCTTCATCTTCAGCATGTTGGTAAATTTCTTGCTTGCCTCTAAAGATTTTTAATGTGGCATTATCTCCTGAATGTCTAGTATACTCGCTGCTGACCACAACAGTTAAATCGCTAACTTTAGTGGTGTATCTATAAGTATCATCGGCACCACTATGTTCCCACTTATCTATATCCAATGTTGTTAATTTATCGTAAACTAAACCTAATAACTGCTCTTCATTTTGTTTTTCATAATCCATTAAAACCACCGATTATTTTTGCTAACCATCACCCTTATTAATCTTCTGCAACAATATTTATATAAAATCTGCTTTTTTAATTATTATAAAAAAGCAGGGTCGGAGCAAATCGCTATTTGGTGATTTGTGACAGACACTCCCTCCTATCGCAAACCATGAACTATATATTCACCAACATACTTGGAACCTTCATCTTTAATGAAAATGGTACAATTATAGATTCTCAGCTCTTCAAGTCTATCGAAGAATACAAACATAAAGAACAATCTGAAGCAAAGCTGCAAAAGAAGCACCAAGCCCAGCCCTTACCAAAAGACAAACTGCCCCAAGCACTTCTCGCCTTCAAAGATCAAAAATATTACCAGGATTTCTACAATAAAAATCTAGAACTAACGAAGCTCGCCTTAAAGCATGCTGTAAATGAAGATCATCTGATCATGCAGGCTATCGCCAACATCAATGAGTTAGACAAGATTGCCAATACTATGTCCAAGCGGCTAAGAGAATGGTATAGCTTATACTACCCCGAGTTATCAGAACAGATAGAGAATCATGAAAAGTATGTACAATTAGTATTAGAACAAGAACGGGATGCTGCGTCCTTTGGTGCCGATTTATCTGAACAACATCTAGAAGAGATGAAACTTCTGGCCGGAAGGATATTGTCCATTTACTCTCTGCGGAAACAACATGAAGTATATCTCGAAAAAATCATGACCAAATATTGTCCTAATCTGTTGGAACTAGCCGGCGCAACTATTGCTGCTAGATTGATTGAATTAGGAAAAGGATTGAAACATCTTGCTTTATTGCCAGCATCAACTATCCAATTGTTAGGCGCAGAGAAAGCATTGTTCAGACACTTAAAGACCGGAAGCAGAAGTCCAAAATACGGAGTCATCATCAATCATCCATTAATTCAAAATGCCCGGCGCGATCAGAAAGGAAAAGCCGCGCGCATGTTAGCTGACAAATTATCTTTATGTGCACGCTTAGATTATTTCAAAGGAGAATTCAAAGCGTTAGATTATCGGACCGAACTTGAGGAAAAGTTAAAATGAGCTCTATCAAACCACATAAGATCTTTGAAATCTATACCGATGGTAGAAGATTATACACCAAAAGTATTCTTCCGGGAAAGAAACATTTTGATGAGCGAACCTTCAAAGAAAAAGATGGAGAATATCGAGAGTTTGATCCCAATCACAGCAAATTAGCAGCGATGATCATGAAAGGCTGCACCAATGCAGGAATAAGGAAAGGAGATGTTATCTTATACCTCGGAGTTTCCCATGGATATACAGCTTCCTTCATCTCCGATATGGTCAACAAAGAAGGGCGCATCTTCGGTATCGATCCTGCACCGCGAGTTATTCGAGATCTCGTATTCTTATCCGAACAGCGTAAAAATATTATCCCTTTGTTAGCAAACGCTAATCATCCAGAAGAGTACGTAGAACGAGTTCCGGCTGCAGATATTGTATATCAAGATATCGCTCAGAAAAATCAGGCGGATATTTTCATCAGGAATTGTAAATTATTCCTAAAGAAAGGAGGCTATGGATTATTAGCGATCAAAGCCAGAAGTATTGACATCAAAAGAAAAAATAAAGATATTTTTATTGAAATCAGGAATCAGCTTGAAAAAGAATTCACCGTGATTGATTATAAAATCTTGGAACCGTTTGAGCGTGACCACGCGATGATCATCATCAAGAAATAAAGTTCTATTTCCTAAATTTTAAATAGCATAATTCTATTTTTCTCACATGCGCATCATGACCTGGAACATCCATGGTGTTTCTCTTAGCGATAGAAAGGAACGATTTCCACTCATAAAAGAAGCTATTGAAAAATGCCAGCCAGATATTCTCTGCATTCAAGAAGCATTCTTCAACATGAGCAGAAAGATGCTAGAAAGCATCGAAGGTTATTATGTTTCATATCAAACTAATTGGTATCCTATCCCGAAACTGATCCAAACTACGAAAGGAGGATTAGTTACTTTAACCAAGGCTAAACCGATAGAAGTCAAGTATAATCCTTATCTTGCCCAAGGAACCTGGTTTACTGAACAGCGCTGGGACCGTCTTCTTGGTAAAGGCTTCTTAGAGACCATTATTGAAGATAAAGAATTTGGAAGAGTAACCATCATCAACACCCACAAAGTATGCACCTATACCAATGATCCGGATCAATACTTAGAAGCACAAGCAGAGCAACTCCTCAAAAGAATCCGCAAACAAAAAGAAAATGGAGAATTTATTATTGTAGCTGGAGACATGAACTTTCAACGCCGATCAAAATTATATCCTCAATTCAAAGAATTATTTCACGATGCAACAGAAGGACTTCAGGATGCTGCAGAAAGCTTTCAGAAATTGCACTTGTTTGAATACAAAACCATTGATTACATTTTTACTGGCAATAAATATCTATGCGAGCCTGCTCATGTGTATCATGAATCCTGGCACAAATATCCCAGCGATCATCCTGGAGTGATGGTAGATATAAAACCAGGCCGCTACCACTAAAGTTATATATTCCAAAATTATCCTCATCCCATGAGCATCACCCGTGAAGCAGCGTATCTTTATCTTTGTTCTAAAGAATTAACAAAATTAAACAAAAAGTTGCACGATTTAAGCAAAGAAGCGCATCATCATGGACAGAAACATGCCTCGGCCACTGATGAGGGAAGCAGGAATAAGCATGCCAGGAAGCATCATAACGCTACTAAAGAGCTTCAACATCTGATTAAAGAACATCATGAGATGCTTTCGCGGATTAAGCACCATTTAGTAAATTATAATCATGCGTTACGGAAAGAATTGAAACAGTGATTTACTTTTTCTCTTCAACTTTCTTCACGCTAAGAAAAAGCAGAAAGAATTTCTTAGCCTGCTTTTTCTGCGTCACGAAGTGCTGGGATCAGGGAAGCGTCTTTTTTAATTCATGAACTTTATTCTTTGAGACGCTTTCCCGCACTTCGCTGACATGAATAATATTCACTGGACAGACATCTGCTGCTTCCTGATTGCTATCCTTATCTTTTTCATCAATTTCTAGTTCGTAATGATCGCCAACCTTCGTAGAACCTTTCAGATCTGCCATCCCTTCGGCATCCATCTCCCAGAAGTCTGGATTGATCACTGCACAAGCGCCGCAGCTAATGCAATCCTTCTTGAAATGCTCTACTTTGTATTTTGTCATGATTATGTTGGAATAGGGATTATTTATAATGTTTTTCAAAAAGAGACATATATGAGCAAAAATGATAATATAAATTAGAAAACTTTAAATATTATATCAATTTTGATAATATATGATTAAAAAAGATAATATATTTTGTTTCAGATGTTACCATAACTGGAAGAAACGGAAAGAAACAAATCCAAAATATTGTCCAAAATGTAAAAGTCCCTATTGGAATAAACCAAGGAAAAAAGTTTCAAAAGAATTTGTTTTAAAGATGCGTGAAACGATTATAAATATCCATAATACGATTATTAAACTCAGTGGAGGTGAATTGGGGGAGCGCGATGGAGGAGGAATTTATAATTCAACTTATAAGTTGCTTACACATCAATATAAAAATCAGAGAAATCCACAAAGTATAGGAGCCTTTGCTTTGAATGAATTTGCTAAAAGGCATTACTTTGTGGATGGAAACAAAAGGACAGCATACGCGATAGCTAAAATATTTATGTTGATTAATGGCTGTCATCTTAAAACCCAATATAAAGATGCCACACACTTTATAATAGAAATCGCAAAATATGAAAGCAAAATACAATTTGAAGAGATTAAAAAATGGCTTAATGAAAATTGTATTCCAATCGAAGAAAAGGATTTAGAAAACTATTTAAACAAAACTGCATTAAATTTAATGTTAGGTGAAGAATGAAAGAAGAAATAAAATTTACAAAAAAAATTGTTTACGAAATTTCGAAGAACGATCAAAAAATACTTCAACTAGTTAAAGTTGCTAAAGAGATAGTATTAAAAGAAGACGAAATTTTATTCAAGGAATTAGCCAAGCACTAGTTATTTTCTTTTATTTTTCCTCACCAAAAGCCTTATATATATTATTTAATTAATTCCATATATGAAAAAGAGCGTGGTTAAGTTAGTATTAGTCATTTTCATAACCTTATTTCTCATCTCTTGTAAACCAAAACCTGGAGCTGGAGAAACTCCTTTAGATACCGCCGCAGCTTTACAATTAGTAAAAACTGGAACACAAGGAGTACAACTGCAGCTTCTCCAAGATTCACCTTCATCTATACTCTACGATCAAAGCGACTTGGTTGCGTTAGTAGAAGTCAAAAATCGAGGAAGTTATGATCTGAAAGCGCAGGATTGTTTTGTGCATGTCACTGGTTTCGACCGCAACATCATCTCCGGCAGTTTCTTCGGACCACGGTCCTGTGCTGAAAGCGCCGGAGTATTAGAAGGAAAAAATCTCTACAATACAGAAGGCAGTAGCAACGTCCTAGAATTTGAATCGGCAGTCAATCTTCCCTTAGGCGTTCCTGATTATAGTCCTACTTTGAACTTCCTTTCCTGTTATCATTATCATACTATTGCTAATCCAGCAGTCTGTGTCGATCCTTTATTTTACCAAGTTTCCGCAGAACAAAAAACCTGCCGTCCAGTCGATGTTCCGATGGGTGGAGGACAGGGCGGTCCAGTTGGTGTAACCTACGTTGGCGTAGACATGGTCGGCAACCGTGCTATCTTTGAAATCAATGTACGAAATCTTGGCACAGGAAGAGTCTTAAGTCCTTTTGCGAACATCCAGAATTGCGGACAATCATCTTTGGAATATCAAGATCTAGATCGCGTTCAATATAACGTGGAAATGACTGGCGGTGGAAAAGTTAATTGTAAGCCGCAGGATGGATTTGTCAGATTAAGCAACGGCCAGGGAAAGATCATCTGTACCTTTGACATCCCTGGATCATCCGCCTTCGAAACGCCATTATTAATTGATTTAGATTATTCGTACGTTGATTCTATCCAGAAGAATGTGAGAATTGTCAAGACGCCGCAATAATTCTAAAAGTTATTTTATCAATTTATACCTAAAACAACCTTTTTCATGATCATTCACCATACCGACTGCCTGCATAAACGCGTAGCAAATAGTTGAACCGACAAACTTAAATCCTCTTCTGAGTAAATCTTTGCTCATGTCATCTGATTCTTTGGTAGTAGCTGGAATATCTTGTATCGAGTTAATTTGATGATTGACCGGTTTGCCATCAACAAATCGCCAAATGTAGGTATCAAAAGAACCAAACTTCTTTTGGATTTCCAGAAATTTCTGAGCGTTTAGTATTGCTGCCCGTATCTTTAAGCGGTTGCGAATGATACCCGGATTTGCCAGAAGGCGCTCCACATCTTTCTCAGTGTATCGGGCCATTTTATGTGCATCAAATCCATCAAATGCTTTCCGATAGTTTCCTCTTTTGTTGAGAACAGTCTGCCAGGTTAACCCCGCTTGTGCCCCTTCGAGAATAAGGAACTCAAAAAGAACCATATCATCATGAACAGGCACGCCCCATTCCTCATCATGATACTTAATCATAAGAGAGTTTTCTCCCGGCCAAGCACAGCGCTTTCTATTTTCCATACACTATCATAACCCAGTAAAATTTAAATATCCTTCTTCATTAAACAGCTATAATTATCCAAAAGAGGTTGTGACATGAGAAAATTCCTTATTCCTACGCTTGTAATCGCCTTATTATTTCTAACTGCGTGTCAGCAGCAACAGCAGCCTACCGCACGAGGAGCATATCTGGGTGGAACGCAGGGAATTCTAGCTAATTTCGAAGCTTTCGGTGTAGAAGAAAACGGTGTCTACAGCATCTTTGATGAAGAAACCTTTCCCTTAGAAGTAACCTTGCAGAATAAAGGAGAATACGCAGTCCAACCTAATGAAGTAACTGTCAAATTGCTAGGGCCATCACAGGAAGAGTTTACAGGATTGAAAGCCTGGGAATTAAAAAATAATCAACCATTGGAAGGAATTTCCGAATTAGTTCCAGACGGTGGAGAAGAAACTTTAAGCTTCGCTTCCGATGCTAAATATGCCAAAGAAGCAGTAGGATTGACCGAACGAGAATGGTTCGCCAACATCGAATATCATTATCAAACCTACTTACTTATCCCAGAAGTGTGTTTGAAAGAAGACCTTCAAGATCAGCGTGTCTGTAATGTCAAGGAACCAAAAAGATTCTTTGTCTCTGGAGCACCCATCACCGTTTCCGCTGTGGAAGAAGATACTGCTGGCAAAGGTATCGTAGCATTAAAAATCATGGTCAAGAACGCAGGAGCGCCGACCGCAAAAGTAACCAAGCCCGGTGAAGACTTCGGCGTACGCAATGTCCTTTCCTTCAGCTTAGATGATCCGGCCTGGGAATGTAAATCTGCTGGCAAGCTAAATGAAGCTCGCTTAGATGACGGTCTGGCAGAAATCGTCTGTAAGCTGAAAGAGCCATTACCTTCAGGACATGTTTCAACTAAGCAAGTGAAGTTGACTCTTGATTACAGGTATAGAGAGTTGATCTCTGAGAAGTTGAGAATTAAGCAGAGTAGCTAGGTATTTATTTTTTCTTATTTCTCCCCCTTACAAGTAGCATGCTTATTTGAACCACATTCATTAATGCTACAATAATATTTCAAGGTTTCTTGATCAATACACGTTTCCACACCTACGTAGATTAAATCAGCCATAACTGAGGTTGAGCTTTTAAGGTGATCTAACCCCAGAAAATGGCCATATTCATGCAGCGCAGTTTTATAAAAAGCATCTCCATAAGTATCATATACTTTTTCGTCTACTAATTTTTGTATTCTGTCGCTCACGAAGACTATTTGCGTAAATTCTAACGTTGATCCCTGCACATCATATCCCATCTCGGCCTTCAATCCAGCATAGCTAGGGTAAGTCGTATCTATCTTGTAAAAGATTGCTTCACTTTTTCTTGTTTTATCTGAAGCTTCAAATGGTTTTTCATCAGAATTAAACCCCGGAGAGAAAGGAATATCTGCTGCTGGAGAGTCGGTCGCTTCAGCCCACTCTCGCTGCGCTTCCGCAATAAGGTTAATTTCTTGCTGCGAGAATTTGTAATCAAGCAGGATTTTATCTGGTTTTCCTTGACAGCCAGCCGTGGCTAGTGCTGAAATAATAGGTACAGAGTGTTTGAGCTTGTGTAATGACATGTATCCAGAAACACCAAAAAACCAACCTACAGTGAAAATTATTCATTTCTTTAAAAAACTTCTTTAATTACTTCTTCAACGATTTTCAGAAAAAGTTTTGTAAAATCATTCACTTCCATAATTATCGTATGAATCCTGCATTGGAGCTATATAAGACTCGGATTCATCTTTTTTACTTAAGCTGGGTGGAGTTATTGTAAATTTAATATCTTGTTCTCCTCTTTTTTCAGCTATCATCAGCTCATACAAATCCGGCCTAGCATTCCTGATAATCTCCCGTAATTCCGTAGCTTCGGTCACAGGAGAACTTCTATATCCATTCTCTTTATTACCCAAGATTGCTGCTAAACGTTCTAATTCGCTTTTATCCATTGATTATTATCCGCCCCAATACACCCCAGTAAAATCTGGCTGCTCTTCTTTTATGGTCAGACCGACGATTGAACCGAGATCTTTTACTTGACGAGAACTAAGTCCTACAATAGGCGGAAGAGAAGCCTCGTGCAGATATTCTTTAAACAACTTATTTGCATTGCTACTCCAGTTTTTCACATCAACTTGGAATTTCACAACATCAGTACCTTCAAATTGGAATTCCCCCATTATAGCAATTAAATAACCGCGCAAAACATCAAAGGAACTGAGATGGCGTCCAGAAATATTATTCTTTACCCCATTAACTGCCTTTTCATCAAATGGCAATGTTCCTTCCCCGCTACGATGAATCCCCATAAAATAAAAACCAGCTAATGCGCTTTCAGCACCAAATTGTCCGACATAATACGTTTTCTCAATCATTTAATTCCTCCAAAAACATCAGAATCAGCCCCTTACATCTCGAAAATAAAGCTCTTTAAAAGAATTGCTCTTAAAACAATAATCCACCTAAATCTATATGCGGCTTGGATTCTTTCATTTCTTGGAGTGCCCTATCCAAATCCAAGAGGTTAGAAAGCTTCCTATACTCAAGAGGCTGCTTCAACTTCAATGCTCGTTCAATACCGTACTGCATGCCTCGGCTAATTCCAAAATCCTCATAAACGGCTCTCAATTGACACGCATCTCCAAAGGCTTGTCCTGCGGCAATACCCAAATTCCTTTCTTCTAGGACCATATCATTAAGAATTCCTGCCTGAGTAAAAAAGAGATGTGAAGCGTAAGGAGCTTCCCCCCGGGTCAAACTATCTCTGACACAAAGACGGGCGTAATAAATATTTCTGGCGGTTAATTCCCAGTTTTCACCCTTGAAAGGGCTTTCCACATAGACTAATTTCATAATGAAAATTAAAAACATTAGATTTAAATGAATTTAGAATATGAGAAATATAGTTTCTAGCTTGTTAATTTCTCTTGCATAAACTTTCCAACAAAGAACTAACTTCTCC
This sequence comes from uncultured Methanosarcinales archaeon, assembly GCA_964372235.1. Taxonomy (GTDB): domain Archaea; phylum Nanobdellota; class Nanobdellia; order Woesearchaeales; family GW2011-AR9; genus JACPIL01. The sequence goes on along the minus strand of CAYJQD010000011.1, from coordinate 10,552 downwards.
CAACACTTCATCCTTGTAACCATGCGGTGCTACTGTTATGAAAAATCATTTGTATTTTTAGAATCAAAGCAAAAACAATCCCATAAATTGACAATAATAAAATTAAGGAATTATCTCAATTTTTCCATGCAAGCTGCGCTAATAATTAATTTAGCTGAAGGATCGGCCATAACCTGTTTACAAGAATCTTGGCAAAGGCTTATAGTTCCAAGCTGTTCATCTAATTGAAATTTATTTTTTGTTGAAGTGCACGTCTCATCTGGCAGCAATGCTGTAAATTGTGTTTTAAACTGGCCAGAAGAATAATAATCTATAACTGTCGAGGTAGGATCTACAGTAGCGGTATCTGATTTTGGAACTTGTAGATGACATAAGTCTACTCCATTGCTTACAATTCCGGAAGCAATGTCCTTAAATATTGAATTGAAACCTTTTGGATAACAAATGGGAAATCGTAATGAATTGGTAAGGACACTTAGATATTGATATGCCAATCCTGGTCCCATACCTGTAAAACAGGTCTCTTCTACTACGGGATCTTGTACATTAAACGAATCAAAGGCGCTCGAATTAGGATGAATAGAATATCCTGTATCAGGATCAATAAGTAAATTTTTGGCCTGAGTGCCGATAATACTATAAAATTTATATTTTCTGTCTTGAGCTGTCCCAAATTGTTTAGGAGCCAAAGCTAACAACATTTGATCAAACTTGAGAGCATCAGATTTAACTTTTCCTAAATCGGAAGTATTGTTAAAACTTTCAATATAAAAATTCTTCCACGAACACGCAGGATTATCATCTGTAACTTCTACAAAAATCTTTTCTGCCTCTGGCCTAAGCCAATCTATAAATCCGTTTGGAGCTAAATTAAAATCATCTTTTTTATCTCCAATTAAAGAACGTAAGATTAAACATAAAGAATCACTGCTCCCAACATCGGTAGAATAATGATAAAATTTACCAGGATTGATTCCTGGCGGATTGTATCCGATTGTTTTACATCCGCCGGCTGGGATAGTACTTAACGGAGCTTCTACGCAAACATCGAGGCTCCCCTGACCATGATGAGTCAACATTATCACCCTATAATCCAATCCGCTTTTGTCTATAATTTGCGAAAAATTGATATTGATGTTACTGACAACTCCCTCTATCTTATCGCTCATAGACCCTGAATTGTCTATAACAAATATAATATCAACCGGCTTTTTAACAACCTGAGCATCTAACATATAAGAGACACAGTAATCTCCATAATTATTCTGGCTTAAATCATCTAGAAATAATTTGTTGTCTTCACTATTTGAGTTATTGTATCTAGCTGAACCAGCATCAGAACAAGCTAAAAGACCGATTAATCCTAAATATATTTTCCCGGGAAAAGACAAAGATCTTTTCTGGGCACCAAAAATGTTTTGCATTTTTTTGTGTTTCATTTTTCCTACCTGCTTCCCACTAACATCACAAACGCTAAGAAACTTTCTAACTGAATGTACTCATCACTGCCCTCAACCATCCTAAACTCGACTTCTCCACATTTATCCACTAACTCTACTTTCTTCTTGTCATCTAATTTCAAGTTCCAGATCTCTTTCTGAATCTGTCGGATCACATCTAAACCTGACAAACCATAATCAAGCATTAGAGAAAGCAGCTTTTTCCGCGATTCTAAGAAATTTCCTTTGGCTGCCAACGATAACACTTCATTCACTTCTTTCGGTTTGGCCACAGAAGCCATAGAAAAAATATGTTCTGGTTCTATTCTTTCCCCTTCTTTCTTTAAGACAAAACAGCTTTGCATAATATTTGTTAACCTTCTAACATCGCCATCGCTTACTTCATAAAGAGCTTCCACTGCATCGGGTGATAAGAGTTGTTGAACTTCTCCGCCCTCTCCAATACAAACTGTTCGAATTACTTCTTTTATCTCTTCCTTGCTCAACGGCTTGAATCGGAACACCGCACATCTACTTTGAATCGGATCGATAATCTTAGAGGAATAGTTGCAAGATAAAATAAATCGACAAGTTTTAGTATAATTCTCCATCGTCCGACGCAAAGCCTGTTGAGCTTCCCTAGTAAGAGCATCACTTTCGTCCAAGTAAATTAATTTAAATGGAACATCGCCTATCGCCTTCGTTCGTGCAAAATCCTTCACTTTCACCCGAACCACATCGATACCACGCTCATCAGATGCATTTAACTCTAAGGTGTTCTCCCGCCAATTCTCCCCAAATAATTCTCGGGCAATCACCAGAGAAAGAGTAGTCTTACCTACTCCTGCCGGACCAGAAAACAAGAGATGAGGCATATTTTTTGAACCCACGAATGCCTTGATCTTTTCCACAATTTCCTTTTGGCCTTTAATATCTACAAACGTTGCTGGCCTATACTTTTCCGTCCATATAGAAGAGATCATAACAATTTCTGTAAGACGCTACTATATAAGTTTTATGAGATTTTAATGTCCATTCTCAAAAATTCCATAACAACAAACTAGTCAACCCTTCCTGCGCCCGCATCGAAGATAAAAATCCTAAAACATCGGATAAAGAGATGTTAAAGAAAAATACTAATATCAAGGCTACCAAAAGCACAAAAAAGAACAGTCTGATCGAGTTTATGATTGCCTTAATTATAAAAAAAATAACTACTGCTAGTAAGAGTATTGAAAAGAAAGGATGAAGATCCATTTCAAAAAGAGAAAACTAAAACTATTTAATAATTTCGGAAACATAAAACTATATGTTTCCGGACGAAAAAGCAAGGTGCCGTTGGCGACTGGATTTTTCATTTCTACAATAATCTCTACTTGCCGTTATCATTATTTTCATTATTTTTAAGATGAGGAATCCGCGGCACAAAAATACAATATATTGTAGCTATAGCAGCTAATAGATACCAGCCAAACCCGATAGCCATGCCTATTCCGGCCGCAAACCATAATCCTGCTGCCGTAGTCAAATTCTTTACCTTTTCTCCTTGGCTCACCAGAATCATGCCTGCACCCAAAAAACCAATTCCTGAAACTATTTGTGCGGCAATGCGGGCCGGAGAACTCGGATCCACATGAATAGACAATGCAGTAAAAATCATCGCACCTCCAACTACCATAGAATATGTACTAATGCCTGCAGATTTGCCGCGATGCTCACGTTCTAATCCGATCAATACTCCTGCAACTAAGGCGCCGACTAACTTAAACACAAAACTCATTTCTTGTGCCGAAAATATAAGCAAGTCAAATGGCATAGAACACCCTACAACGTTGTTTCTTATTTAACATTTTCCCATATAAAAAAATACACCACTATTTGCTACTCCTATTCTCCTTCAAATACACCGTCTGAGTCGGGAAAGGTATACCTATTTTTGCTTTTCGCAAAGCATTGTAGATCTTTTCAGTGGCTTCCAGCTTCTTACTGTAAGATTCTCCCCATTTCTCTACCCAGAAATAGGCTTTAAACTTCAAAGCAAAATCGCCCATCTCGATAAATTGTATCGAAGGAGCAGGCTCGGTCAAGACACCCTCCATTCTCTTAATGACTTCCAGAACAGTCTTGCGAACTTTATCCACATCAGTACCATAATCCACTCCAAAAGCGACATGTGTCCGCACCTTTGGATCAGGACGAGCATAATTCAGCACTCGTGAATTTGCTAAATATCCGTTCGGAATGTATACTACTTCATTGTCAAAATTAACTAATTTAGTACTTCGCAGTCCAATGTCATGAATTATTCCTACTTCCCCGCTTTCCAGCTGGATCTTATCTCCTACTTGATACGTTTTATCCAACAACAAGGAAATGCCGCCAAAGACGTTCTTGAGAGAATCCTGTAACGCTAACCCTAGGACGATACCACTAATCCCTACCCCAGCTAAATAAGGAGTTATATCAATCTTCCAGATCTTCAGCACCCACATTAAGCCAATCAGCGCAAACACAACCTTGGTTACTTTCTGCAGCATCGGTAGCAGCACATCATCAAGATTGCTTTTAGTCTTCTTTGAAAACGTAATGGCCCAAGTTTCCACCATGATATCGATTCCCTTCATGATAGCATACAAGAACACTAATGCCATGACTGAATCGATAATTTTCTCAATCGTACCATTAACATTGAGGTTCAGAAGCGCTAACTTTATCCCGTATCCTAACAGAACTAAAAATAAAGGTCCTTTAGTATTATGGAAAACTAAATCATCAATCTTATTCTTGGTCTTAGAAGCAAACCGTTCTAAATACTGGCTAAAAATAAATAAAACAAATTTCCCCAGAAATGCAAATATCGCAACAATCAGTAAGGAAAGCAAATACTTATTCTCGAACACTGTACCGACTGCCTGGGCATTGATCCATTCTAGGAAGGTCATTTTTGGTCAAAATCTAGAGAGATTTAAAAAAATTACTTTTTATTATGTAAATCTATAGAATTATGCGGCGATGAGAATATCTTCTAACTCTTCTAAATCTCCTTGGATGTAACGATAGTGCAAGAGATCTTGCACATATTTCTGAAGAGCCAAATTTATTCGTCGCCCTCCTCCACGCTACCGCCTGCTGGAGCTGCGCTCTTGGAGATGACAAAGATATCGCCGATTGCTTTAACCATCTGGTGCGGAACGATGACTCCTTTGGCGCTTCCTAATACTCGTGCTAGATAAGAATTCTTAGTAGCTCGGATCTTCCAACCAGAAACCTTATTATTATGAACGATACTATCCTCTATATCTCCAAAATAATCTCCTGCATCAGTAAAAACCTTTAAATCGTACGTTTCAGTAACCTTCTTCATCTTTAGCATATGATGACCACCTCACTGGTAATAAAACTACTTTAATTAAGCTCAATTTATATACTTTTCTGTGATATAAGAGGGAGAATAGGGACAAATATTATATAGGATCTCTTAAAAAATATGATTATGAAGAAATATTGGCCGGTTATGGGAGCAATAGGAGTAGCCGCAACACTTGGATCATACTTCTATGTAAGCCGTGACCCCTTATATGATGAACCGGAAAGTGAAGAAGAATTTGTGGAAGAAGAAATAGTATATGAAGCAGAATTACCTGAAGAAGAGATAGAAATGCCTCCTTCGTATACGCCTAAAAAAGCAGAAAAAGAGAAACCGAAAAGGAAAAAAAATTCTCAAAATAACCATAGGAAGGAAACTCAACCGAGAAAACAATCTTACCACCAAACATTGCCGCAAACCTCAAGCCTAGAAGAAACAGTGGAAGAAGAGAATGAAGAAAGGCCTTCCTACGATTTACCGCAAGAAGAAAGAATCAAATTAGGAGTTAAAGAGATAGATGGATATTTTTACAAAGCTTTAGAAGCAGATGATTTTAAAGTTGCAGAGTCTTACATCAGTAATAAACAAAGATTATTCCAAGGAATAATATCAGAACAGGATATTTATGCTGGCCATCTCAATTCTATTGTAGTAAGATATAACAAATACCTTTCAAATGTCATTGAAAATTGCAACAAATACGACTTTGACTCTTTATTTAGAAAAGTAACTTGGATGAATCTTATCATGGCCAATAACCAGGAAATATTTTCACCCCATTTCAATCCACACAAAGAACCAGATAGAGAATTGCATTACTATGAGATTATCCAAAAAGGAAATCAAGCTCTTGAAGCAATCGAATACTGCAAATGAATAATCTCAAAATCATCGGAACTTCGCATATCGCCAAGCAAAGTATTGAGGAGATCAAAAAGACAGTAGAAGAATTTCAACCGGATATCATAGCAGTTGAATTAGATCTGCGACGAGCTGCCTCCCTAATGCGGAAACAAAACAATAAAGTTTCTCTTTCTGAGATCAGGAAAATAGGTGTAAAAGGATTTGTATTTGTGAAGATCGGACAAGCAGTACAGCAAAAATTGGGAAAAGTTGTCGGTGTCGCACCTGGTTCGGAGATGAAAACCGCGTTAGAGATAGCTCACGCAAAAAAACTGCAGGTAGCCTTAATCGACCAGCCCATCAATATTACACTAAAAAATTTCTCCAAAGAATTAACCTGGAGAGAAAAAGGTCGATTTGCCCTAGACTTATTGAAAGGACTTTTCTTTCCCAAGAGACAGATGAAAAAGTATGGCTTAGAAGAATTTGACCTACAGAAAGTGCCAGAGCAGCAGGTTATTAACAAAATCATCAACCAGATGAGAAAACAATATCCTAGCATGTACAAAACCATTATTGCTGACCGGGACAAGTACATGGTCAAGCAGCTAGTGAAGCTGTTACGGGAACATCCGGAGAAGAAAATACTCGCAGTAGTCGGGGCAGGACATAAAGAAGGCATGGAACGATTGCTGCTGAAAGTAGATATTGTACGATAGAAAAGCTGTTTAAACATTTATTTTTCAGTTTTTGTAGATGATAGGGGAGAAAGAAAAATGGAACTCATTGAAAGGATAGGCGGATTAGGAAAAGTTAAGCTTACTAAGGCAGAATATGAAGCAGTCGGAGAACTTCTGGATCTTTTTGAAAAGGAAAAGAAAATGAGTCATGATAGGTTTTATTATATATCCGGAGAAAAAGTTTCCGAAATAATAAAAACATTATTCCCATTTAACTTTAAAGGTTATAATGGAGAAACACTAAGCTCTGCTTCGCTCGAAAGGAGAGAATTCCCCTTTAGAAGAAATGTATACCTTCATAAGATTAACCTTGGAAATCTCAGGCTCTCATTAAAAAATTTTAGTTACCAGGGATCTCTAAATCTCTTCAAGGACTCCCAAGAAAAAAATAATATCTTCGTTACTTTAGACATAGATGAATACAATAAAGACATCGTTGACGACATCGCATCCATGGTAGGAAAAGCATACCGAGCCGAGCTTATTGGGCCGCAACAAATTACAAAAGAAGTAGGTATTAGTAATAAATATGGTCTTGCAGATCTTCCGCGCTTTAAAGAAATACAACAACTGTACGAAAGAGCAGTAGAATTAACCAAACAAGATGGATGGGCCGTTGTACGAAACGATCATCCTTTGAACCTGCTCCGCAAAGATGCTCTTGAGCATCCTAATCTCGCAATCCGAGAAGCGAGCGAGCACATGTATAAACGCAAACTGGCTGAATTGTTATTGGGTTGATTACTTCATATACAGTATAAGCCCAAGTAATAAATAAGTCTTGTTTTCTTTATTTTTCTATGAATTACAAACATCTTACTGCCATTATCGCTTCTTTGGCTACCTGTGGATCCACTCCAATCAGCTGTGAGCAGACCGAAATTTCTGTATTGACATATAACGTCCATGGTTTACCCGAAAGTATTGCCGGAACCAGCCCAGAAGAGAATATGTCTTTAATTAGTCCGCTATTAAATGAATATGACGTTGCTGCTATCCAAGAAGATTTCTTTTATCATCCTCAATTATCTAAGGAAGTAGAACACCCTTATCGAACCCCAGCAGAATATTACAGCCAGAAAAATGAAATGACCATCAATCCCAGCGGTCTTACCGAATTTTCCACCGTACCCCTAGAAGATTATTTCGTAGAGCGATGGTACAGCTGCAATGGCACGGTTGACCAATCCAGCGATTGCTTTGCACCCAAGGGATTTTCCGCTGCCTATCACGAAGTCATGCCCGGAGTTTGGATAGACATCTACAACTGCCATATGGATGCAGGAAATTCACCAGGAGATAAAGCAACCAGAGACAAGCAAAGTGAGCAGCTTGCCTTCGTCCTCAATAACCGCTCTCCGTACCGTGCAGTGATCGTCGCCTGTGATACAAACATGGAACAGGAAGATGAACTCCAGTTCGAACGATTCCTCTCTTTAACCGGTTTGAAAGATAGCTGCCGGGAACTGAATTGCTCTGAACCGTACAACATCGATCGGATTATGTACAGAAGTGGAGCAGCCGTGCAGTTAGAACCTACTTCTTGGTATATTCCTCAGGGTTTTGTCAATGAAAAGGGAGAACCATTGTCCGACCATAGGCCAGTAGTCGTCGACTTTAAGGTAACTGTAAAACCTTTCTTTTACGAAGAGTAATCTTTATAAAGTATCGACGAAAAAAGATTAATGGTAGTAGTGGCAGGAAGCTGAGGGTAAGTTTTGCCCAGGAAAGTCCGCCCACCACAAAAGGCCACTTCCATAAGGAAGACAGGGAAATCCTGTGTCACTGGCTCAGAAACGAAACGTCCATAATCGAGGATGAAAATGGCGAAACGTTTAGAGATAAACGTGAGTTAACCCCTTGACGCTGATTATGGGACCGATGAAACGGCGAACACTGGCCGGTGCAAGTCAAATTTGACGCATAGTAGAATGCTTTCACAAGCTATCGGCAATCACATGATTGCTTTGGGCTTGACAAAAGGCGGCTTATGCCACTCTACCAACCTTTTTTAGAAAAAGGTTGATCAAAAAACTCTACGTTTAGATTAGCACCATTTTGAGGATTGAGGTTTCTTAGATGTTCTTGAGATAAAAATGAATCAAACTGAATTAGAAAAATTAGTGAAAGTTCCTGAATCAAATGGAAACGGTTATCGTAGTTCTCTTTCAGTTGAAGCTGCTGAAGTATTAGATTATATTAGACAAACTAGACCGGAATTGTTTGAGCACGTTTTGGCAGAAGCAAAAAGACAGGAAGAAAAACAAAATCCGCAAGTAACAACTGCATTAGCAAAAATCACGACCGAAGTTGATTTTTCAGACATTTCAAAATGCTTGGAAAATACAATTGCCATAGAGGATCAAGGGAAATTTTCAATTTATAAAGGAAAATTGTATCAATTAAACTGGAAATTCAAAGAAGAGCAAGTCCTTGGAGAAGCAAAACTGGTAAAAACTGTTATTATAACTGTAAAGAAGAACAAATGGGAATTATTTCCTCCACGTATTACTGAAATTGAAGTTCAGAAAGAAAAAGAGGTTTGGATTGTAGATACCTACCCTTTGGAAAGTAGGAGTGAAATAATTTTAGGAGGAGAGATATGCTTTGATTATCGTGACAGGTTAACACAGCAAGCACAAAGAAAAAACAAATTATTATCATCATCTCTACTCAAGGCGGTTTTTGATCCCATAGACCAAAAATTGCTTGGAATCTACAATACTTATAAACAATAAGAATTATTTTATTTCATGTCTTCCAAACCTTACCTCATTAATCTTTCTACCGCAACTGTTTTTGGGGCTCTAGGAACGTATACAGAATTTCTGCAATGGAAAGTAGAGAAGCAGCAAATGCCATGGCATCCTTTGCTCGGACAAGGTTCAGATCTCGCTGCTGGAGCAATATATACTGCCTTATTTCTCGTTTGTTATAGATATGCCGAACAGAAATATAACCAAAAACTATTCGATTGGACTGCTCCCACAGCAGCTGGAGCCTTATGCACCATCGGAGAATTGACTGGCATCATGGGTGACACCTTTGATCCAAAGGATATCGCAGCCTATTGGTTAGGAGCAGGAATTGCCTATATTATTCACAGGTCATTAGTAACAACTACATTAGAAGCTAAAATAGCACCTAAATCTTTATAATCTGTTGCTTTATTTCAATAGTAGGAATAAATATGCACGCAGTGCGACAAACCGAAGTTTTACCTAACGAAAAGGAATTGATTAAGCTTGATCTTGAAGTAGCCATTCATAGTTGGAATGTAACGTATTACCAAGAAGCATTAAAAGTAGATTCTAAAGACCCTCAATTACCTCATGATATGGTGGGAAAATGGAATAAACTGGATCCTGAGGTGGCACTTAAATTAGCTCTTCAATTTAAGGAAAATGGAAATAACCTTTACCGTGACGAAATTATGAAAGGAGTAAGGCTGCATCGACAAGGGCAGTACCATCACATTATGTGGGAAAATCCTTCTTCAAAAGTTCCGGAAGATTCTCGAAAATTGAGCTCAATAGATGCAATATGTTCAATGATAGAACCGTTAGAATCAAGAAGATATCAGCAAGAAGGAATTCAAACCTGGGAGCAAATAAAAGAAAATATTGCCAAGAAAAGTGCACTACACCAAATCCCTTGGATGGAGTATGCTTGGAGAGAAATGAAAAAAATAAAACAACCCAACTTAAGGGAAATCACTTCTTTTTCTAAAATCCCAAAAGAAGGAATCAGCCCTGAGATGTATGATGCAATTACGGGAAGATTCCAAGAGGCATTGCGGATATTAGAATTAACTCGCGGTTATAATTTTTTCAAAAATTCCGAAAGATATATAAGAGAAGTGTTGAAATAAATAATAACATGGCAGACGATAAGATACGGATACCCGCCAGCGGCGGAGGATTGACTAGGTTCAATGAAGATTCCGACTCAAAAATACATCTCTCTCCGGGCGCAGTAGTCATCTTCTGCATCGTCATGATCATTATCATTGCCTTACTCCATTACTTTGGAGGCAAATTCTTGGCGTAAAATGCTACCCGGCATGAATCCTCGGAAAATGCAGCAGATGATGAAACAGCTGGGCATCCAGCAAGTAGATATTCCTGCTACTGAAGTTATCATCAAGACCAAAGACAAAAACA
>CAYJQD010000010.1:0-25610 GCA_964372235.1 uncultured Methanosarcinales archaeon | reverse complement strand
CACTTTTTATTACCAGGCGCTCCCGTTCCAGCAAATACAATGCTTCTAGCAGTGATAATTCAACTTTTCCGCTGTCATTAAGAGTTCCAAAACGAGATTGATTGTAGAAATCACGAGCATCATCAGAAGATTCAGTAATGACACGTTCCCCAGTAAGGATACCCAGTACTTGATTCTTTGGTTTCTTTAATTCTACTTTTTCTTCTACTTTTGTGTCGTCCGAAGTTTCAGGCTCTGCTGCTTCGACGGCTTTTTTCTTAGCCATAAAGTAGTTAAAAGAAGGCTCTTTTAAAAAGCTTTGCCTGATTCATTCCAGCTCCACCATGAATCTTTTCCAAGAATAATATGATCCAACAAAGGAATGCCCATCAATTTTCCTGTCTTTTCTAGAATTTTGGTGATCTGTATATCCTCTGAAGAGGGTTCTGGCTCCCCAGAAGGATGATTGTGGATAATTATGATGCTATGGGCCAAATGTTTAATTGCCCCATGAAAAACTTCCCGTGGATGTACCAAGGAAGAATTGAGAATCCCTATCGAGATTGTTTCTTCAGCAATAATATTGTTCTTGGTATCAAGATAGATAGCCATGAAATGTTCTTTCTGCAAAGGTTGGGTTTTCGGAAGATATAACATAGCTACGTCTTTTGCAGAGGAAATTTTCTTTCTCTGAGCAGTTAAGGGAATTCTCTTGTATAACTCAAACAAGGCTAGAATTTGTGATGCTCGAGCTGGGCCGATACCATATTGCTGCTGCAACTGCTGTAAAGAACAATCCGGAAGATTTTGTAATCCATATTTAGAGATAAGGCGATTGGAAATTTCTAGAATGTTTTCTTTCTTTGTCCCTGATTTGAGAATTATTGCCAGAAGTTCCGCGGGAGATAGAGATGAAGCACCTTCTTTTTGCAGGCGTTCCCGGGGACGGTTTTCCGGAGAGAGATCAGTTATTTTCATTTTTCTCCAGAAAATTTAAATATCGGCAGTGCTGGGATTTGAACCCAGAAGTCCGGAAAGACTAAGAGTTGTCTTACCTCCCATCGTTCTAGGACGGTGGGGTTTAAGACTCCCGCAATTTCCAAGTTATGCGACACTGCCATTTTTCTTTTTGTTTTGAACTTGTTTATATATTATGTCTACACTTGTCCAGTGCATGAAATATGAAACCTATATACCTTAATATAGAAAATTTCGAAGAATTAAGCTCTAATGCACCAGACAAAATATATGTCCAGTGGATAAGGCTCATTACATTCAGATAATCCAGCGGAGTACACAAAATTTTTAATACCCATAAATTTTTGAGAACTATTGATTATAAGCATTGTCTAGGTTGTTTAGTGCATGACAGAAAAATCAGAATTCACAAAAGAAATTGGAGATGTCATTCTAAAAGCGTTAGCAATGGCTCCTCCCTCACAGCTTTCTGCCAAGCTTAAAAAAGAAGCAATAAGTTTCAAAAACAGAATATACTCCTCTCAGGAGTTATATGAGTTCTGCCATTACGTGTCAAAACAGCCAGAAAATGATGCCAGTCCATTCGTAAAGACTTTGTGCGATGTTACTAGTTACTTCAAAAAACCAGCATAACTTTCCAGAACCTTTAATAATTTCAAAAATATACTTCTAAGAATATGAACCGCACTGTCAAGCTATTGATGATTTCGGACATCTTAATCTTTACTGGCTTTGGCTTGATTGCGCCCATCTTGGCTATCTTCATCAAAGATAATCTTGTCGGGGGTACTATCTTTGCCGCGGGATTTGCCAGCACCTTATTTTTAATCACGAAATCTGCGATCATGTTGCCTTTTTCTAAATATGTTGATCGAAGCGAGAATAAAATAAAATGGCTAATAATAGGAACATTTATTATTTCTTTAGTACCTTGGATTTATATCTTTTCTAAGCATATCTATTTCATCTATGCAGCAGAAATATTACATGGCATCGGGAGTGGATTTGCATATCCAACTTGGCTCGGCTTATGGAGTACCCACCTTGATAAGAAACAAGAAAGCTTTGAATGGAGTGTTTATTCTGCCGGTATTAGCATCGGTACAGCCATAACGGCAGCGATCGGAGCAGCAATGGCAGAATTTGTAGGCTTCACGATTACTTTCTTGGTTGTTTGGGTTATGTCGTTAGCGGGGTGCGCAGTATTATTCTTCTTAGAAAGAAAAAACGGAAAGAAACATAAACCAGAAATAAAGGATTATCCTAAACGAAGTAAAGCTACTAATGGTGGAAATGGAAAATATTGAATATTTGACTGAAATTACTGAGTAAAATAACTGATAGCTTCAAGAATGTAAAGCATTTTAGTTCCTTCAATGATTAAATCTTGATTAATAGGAACATTATATCCTGCTCTACGGACATCAACCCATTTTTTAATTGCATAGCCCGGAACTAAAAAAGAAAGTACTAGATCTTTTTTAGAAAAAATACTTTCCGTAATTCCTCCGCCTACATCAGCAAAATGATCATCAACTGTGTTAATATTCTTCATTTTTAAGAAAAAAGAGTAAACTGTTTTATAAATATTTACATGAGCAGAACTTCTCTTCTTACAAAAGCCTCTTCCATCATCTTCATTCTTTCTCTAGGATTTTCTGCTTTTGTAATAAATGATCCGGAGATAATATAATCTGCTCCAGCAGCAGCTGCTTCTTTAGCCGTAGAAGGATTCATGCCTCCGTCAACAATAATCTTTATTCGAGAATTTATCTTTTTGATTTCTTTTATTTTCTTTAATGGTGCCTGTACATATTTCGCGCCGTAGAATCCAGGATGGACTGTCAGGATGAGTATATAATCAATATCCTTTAAGTGAGATTTAATCTTAGAGATTTTGGTTTCCGGATTGAGAGCGAAAGCAATTTTCCTTTTTTGTTTCTTTGCAAAATTGATGTAATCTTTTATTTTGACCATCTCTGCCTGTACGATACAAAATTCTACTTTCTTTCCATGCTTCTCAATCCATTGTTCTGGCTCTCTCACCATCAGATGAGCTATGTATTTGTATTTCTTTGACAACCTGAATGGAAACCACAAAGAAGTGTTGGGAACAAATTTTCCATCTGCTATATCTAAATGCAGATGCTTTGCAACTCCATGCAAGTTTTTCAGAATAGCATCTAATTCCGATTGGCTTTTGGCCATCACAGAAGGAAAAACTTTCTGATTTCCCATACGTTATCGTCTTTCCAATCTCTTGATTTTCTCAAGCCTGCGGGCATGTCGTGGTTCTTTAGAGAAGGGAGTGGTCAAAAATACTTCAATCATCCTTTTAGCCTTGTGCAGATGGGTAAACCAGCCCGACAGACAAACGATATTAGCATTATTGTGCTCTTTTGATAGTCGAGCTTCCCGCAAGGAATAAGGAATCGCCGCTCGCGCGCCTTTTATCTTATTGGCAGCAATGCACATGCCTTGTGCTGAACCACAAACCAGGATCCCTAAACTTTTATCCGCAACAACTTTTCTAGCCAAAGGAGCAGCAAAATCAGGATAATCATCTTTAGGATCTAATCTTTTGTTTCCTAAATCTACATACGGAACATGTTTATGCTCCAGCCACTTCTTGATCTTTTCTTTCAATGGAAAACCAGCATGATCTGCAGCAATATAGATGTGTTTCATTTTTTAGCTCTCACAGCGGAACCAAATAATTTTATTCTCTGTTCTGCTACTGGTTGTATCAATAACCTTGCAGTTGATAAGATATGCCGAGGATCAAAATCTTTTGGTTGAGCATGGAGCGCCTTCCGTACTGCAGCGTCAAAAGCGATGCGGATATCAGTATCAGTATTGATTTTCGTAATTCCATTCTTAATCGCTGCTCTTATCTGGGCATCAGGAACTCCCTTTACTCCTGACAAATCAGCGCCATACTTTTCAGCCATCTTAACCAGGTTTTGTGGAACACCAGAAGCACCATGCAACACCAAGGGAATTTTTACTTTTTGCTTAATTTGCTTAAGTATATCCTGTCGTAATGCTGCTTTTCCAGTAAATTTGTATGCGCCATGAGAAGTTCCGATCGCCACCGCCAAAAAATCACAGCCAGTACGCTCGACAAATTCTTTCGCTTTAGCTGGATCGGTGTAAATAATCGATCGTGAAGATACTAAATCTTCCGCACCGCCGATAGTGCCCAGCTCTGCTTCGACAGAGATTCCTTTAGAATGAGCAAGTTTTACGACTTGTTTTGTGAGGCAGACATTCGTTTCAAAATCTTCATGAGAGGCATCGATCATAACTGAAGAATAGCCTTCCTGAATAGCTTGCTTGATAACTTCCATATCTTTTCCGTGATCAAGATGCAGCGCGATAGGAACAGTAGTTTTTTCAGCAGCGGTTTTGGCGATAGCATATAAATAATCCATGCCTGCATATTTCAATGCTCCTTCCGAAGTTGCTAAGATGATTGGTGCTTTTAGTTTGTTAGCTGCAGCTGCTATGCCTTGCACTATCTCCATATTATTGACGTTAAAATGAGCCACAGCATACTTACCTTTTTGGGCTTTCAGCAATAATTTTTTTGTGTCGGCAAACATTGGTTAAATCCTCTTTCTAGCTATCTGAATTTTGTATTTTTTCATCATGATCTTTGCTTCTTTCTCGGTTAATTGGCCGACTTTTGCCCCGACGTGTTGAATGACAGAAGAGGCATTTACTTGCCCTAAACGGAGAGCATCGTCAAAGGGATACTTTTTTATCAATCCGGTCAGGAATCCAGAGGTAAAAGCATCTCCTGCACCTGCAGTGTGAACTATTTTGACGTCAGGAGTTTTAGTTAGGGAATACATGATATTTTTTTGGAGCGCATACAATCCACGTCGACCATCGGTTACAATAATGATTTCCGGCCCATGTTTTTGCAATTCTTGTAGAAGAAATCGGAAATCATTCGAGGTAGATTTAAGTAAAGCTTGAGCTTCTTCTTTGTTGAAGACCAATACTGATGTATTTTTAAGAATCGGAGAAAGAGTTTTTAGACCTTTTTGCGCCAGGTATAATGAGGGATTGAATAAGAGATCGATGTTTTTTCTCTTGGCAAGTTTCGCGATGGCATACGCGACCGATAAAGATTTGCCGGTCAAGGTAGCTAGGTAAATCCAGGAACAATCTAATTTTGAAGCAGGTATATCTTTTGAGGATAAGTCAGTTGAAGCTCCTTTATGAACCAAAATGATCCTATCTCTTTCTTTGGTGGAAGAAATGATAGTTGCTAAATCGGTTTGTTCTTTACTTCGCTGCTGAGCAATGTTTTCGATACCATCTGCTTTCAGTTCCCGCAGGATAAAATTACCATCTTCATCGTTTCCAACTTTTGTAGCGGTTTTTACTTTTAATCCTAATTTTGCTAAAGCAGCAGCGGAATTGGTTGCTCCTCCTCCTGAGCGCTTGGTTACCGTTTTGACCAGAACTTTATCGCCTACTTTTAGAGAAGAGAAAGGTTGTTCAACAGTAAGAAAGGTATCTACCGTTGCTGAACCTACACAGAGAACATCATATCGAGGCATCTATTCACCTTAAGAAAGGAATATTTAGGGATTTAAAAACATTCTTACTCATAAAATTTATAAAGAAAATCCTCAATTTATGAAGGATGGTAACAGCAAATATGTCTAAGGATGAAAAAGTTGGTTTTCATAAGGGTTCTTTAGCTACTCTAAGCAAAGAGCGCGAAGAATTGATGCGCATCCTGCAGATCGTCGAACAGTTGATGCAGATGCACATAAAAGAACTGAAGGATCTAGGTGTCGATCTGGCAGCGCAAGCTAAGGATGAACCAAAGAAGATGAAAGGTAAGAAAGCGATCGAGGATGTTTTGGGGTAAGTAAGATTTAATTTCTTTACACAATAACTTCTCCTCGATGTATCTTGGGCAAATAATTCAAGATAATTCCATCTTTATACTTAGAACAACCTACAATGTCTCCCTTATATTCTATTAAGAAAAATTTTGCTTCTGAGCCTAAATCTTTCCGTAAATCAATACCATGGAAGTATGCTTTAATCTCCCGATCATCTAAGGTAATAATATGTTTCAGCTTCTCTCTTGCTTCTTTAGCCAGCAACTGCGCACCTTCTTTGCTCAGACGGACGGAGTTGCCTTTGATTTCCGCCACATACAACCCAAACTTGTCTACCCGTAATTTCTGGAGATCTATTTTACCAATATCTTTGTTGATAAGAGAAATTCGACCGTCTTTGCTCTGTAAGTATACATAATCACCGGTAAAGAAGGAACCGTAGGTCTCTTCAAAGAGCTGGCGGATCTTCTTGATGTCCCGGGTGTTTAAGATGTCAAGAGTTTGCATACCAATTAAAAATGTAGCTTCCTATAAAAAACTATTTAAATATTCTCTATCTGATAAACAAAAGAGGCTTGTTCTAGATGTTGTTGGAAATGGAAAACGAAAAAATTGAGCTAAAGTATAGATTAGAAAGTGCCGAAACTACAAATCAGCATAGTAAAGCCCTTGTAGATATTAATTCTCGCTTATTAGTGCGGAGAGACCCATTATATTTAGCAGAATGTTTAGACGGAACAGTTGAAAAAATCAGGGAAATCCCTGACTATTTATCAAAGGCCCCGCTTACCATCGTTCCAGAGTTATTAGGAGTAAGATCAAGCAGAGATGATTTGTTAAAAATACGAGATGATATCGTAATCCTAGAATGTCCCAACGGAACAATTCCGGGGGTATGGAGCGGTTGTCGGTCAGCTTTAACTATGGATCCAGTTACTGGAAACTTATACAAACTTAAAGGAGCAGCAGTAGCAGAAATTCCTATTGATCACCTAAAGTATTACGGCAATGGCGCTCCTTATATCGAAGGCGGACAATTCTTACGTAACGCCCATAATGAGAGAATCTTTTCTGATAGATTTAACCGAGTACTTGCGGATAACGGGATAGAACCAACTATGGAGTACGTTGGTTTTTACAAATCTCCTTTTAAGGTGGGAAGAAGAAAGATTGCTACGAGCATCATTCGAGTGAAAGGTGATACAAGGCTGGACGAGTTAATGTATGCGCTGGAGTCGGAAGCATATTTTAAGACAGTGTATACCAGAAAACAAAAAGTGGAATTTGTTACTAAGTTAGCAGAATTTTACTGGGATGTTGGATTTATTGTAGGACAGCTCAAAAGATTGATGGATAGGAGTAATCAGTCATGGAGCGACAATCCGAAACGAACCAACGCGCATATCGGCAATGTTGTTGTTTACAAAGCAGATGAAAATAATTTAGGGATTGGCTTTGTTGATTTTGATGCTTCCTGTGATTTCAGAGATAAATCAAAACAAGCATTACGCGAACAACAGAATGAAGAGCATAGAAACATACTCACTAGCTCCCTGGATGAAGTGGCAAGTGCAAGGGCAATTGGACTATTTTACTACCCTGGATTAAAATCCACTGTTTTGAGATTTAACTTTGGCTTAGGTTTTATGACTGGTTACGAGGCAAAAAAATTTCAAAAACACACTGTCGAAGCAGGAAGAATTACTGAGTTAAAAGAGATTATAGGAATCTGTAAAATTCCCCTGCCAAGATTGGTCAGTAAAAAACCTGTCGAAGCCGGAATCCGCGATGGATTTGATATCAACTTAGAGAATTTTTTTATTTAACCCACACCCCACACTGGATTTTCCTTCCGTTTAATCTCAGCGATCTCTTTCAGAACTTCTAATTCTCTCTTCGATAAATGTTTCTTTAGTTCTTTCAGCTTCTTAAAATCTTCTTCAGGGATATCAGTGTAGAGATAATCTCCTTCTTTCGCTTGCCGGCCGATAGTCACGCCATCCATGGCCATGGCTAACTGTTTTCCTTGTTCTGCGACAGTTACTGATTCCTGCGCTTCTCCCAGACTTTTGACAGTGGAAATACGCATACCATCGCCGCGCATGATCGGATCTCCAGTTCTAATCCTGCCCACTTCAATGTCCACTCCAGCGATAGCAGGATTACTCTGCCGAAAGATATACCCCTTCATCAATAAGAATTTGCAAGGCCTAACCAGGTTGGCTAATTCTCGTTTTTCTATTTCTTTCTTTAAATTTTCAACGTATTTTTCGTAATCTTCAATGGTTTTGTATATCACTTCATTAAGGATAAGTGTCAAACCTTTCACTTTGGCGTATTCAGCGATGTCGGGTGCGATTTTAACGTTAAAACCTAACAAGACGCCAGTGAATTCATCTTTTTCCTTGAGAGTTTCCAGCTTAGAAATATCCTTTTTAGTTATGTCTCCTAAAGATGCAGAGGCGATCGCAATATTCTTTTCTTGTAAGAGATGGCGGAGAGCTTCTAAGCCGCCAATGGTATCTGCTTTGATCATAATGCCGGATTCTTGTTCGGTAAAGGAAAGAACTTCTCCTACTTGTTGCTGGACCTCCTGTTTCAACCGTTCTACTTCCTCTGGTTTTCCTGAACAGCTGCGCAAGGGCATGCCTGCGATAGCTGTTTCCACGCCAGGAGCAGCGATCTTCACTCCAGTAGCTGCAATAACTTCTTTTACATTCTGAAATTTACTTTTCTTCTCCCGCATCTCTGCTAACTCTGCCGGTTCCAAGAGCGCGCGAACTTTAGTCACGAAAGGTTGTTCTATATGGCCAATAACGATAGTATCGTTTACTCTCAATTTTCCGTTGTAAATTATACAATCGAGAGTCATGCCTAATCCTTTTTCTTCTTTCACTTCCAGAATTGTTCCTTCACAGTGTCCTTTTTCATCTATTTCCAATTGCTTTTCCAAGTATCTTTGTGCCAGTCCGGTAAGGACCATCAACAACTCCGGAATCCCTTGACCGGTAACGGCAGAAACAGGAACTATGGCAATCTGCTTGGTAAAATCACTGACGCGATCAAACCGTTCTGATTGCAAGCCTTGTTCCCCTACTTGACCAACGACTTCATACATCTTTTTTTCAAAATTACCTTGAACATTGTAGTCGAGAGCAGCGATATTGTCCAATAAGAATTTTTTTTGGTCATACTTCCAGCCATGCAGAAGGTCAATCTTATTTGCAGCGATCACAAAAGGCACTTTGTTGGCTTTGAGTATTTCGATCGATTCAATGGTCTGCGGTTTAAAACCTTCATTGATGTCAACTACTAAAATAGCGATATCCGCCAAAGAGCCGCCTCGTTTTCTGAGTGAAGTGAAAGCAGCGTGTCCCGGCGAGTCAATGAACAATAGACCAGGGATGGTTAATGATTTTAAGGCTTTGAGCAATGGGCCACAGATAGTTTCGATAGTTTTAAGCGGAACGATGCTGCAGCCTATAGCTTGAGTAATTCCTCCGGCTTCCCGAGCAACTACAGCAGTGCCTCTGATTCTATCAAGAATGCTGGACTTACCGTGATCTACATGTCCAAGTACAGTTACGATCGGTCGTCTAGTGGCCATAGGGAGGTAAAGCAGAAGGATTCTTTTTAAATTTACTCCTGAATTACATAATGCTTAAATAGAAATTAGAAAAATAGTTAGGAAACGGAGGGGTTTATTATGACAGAAAAATTAGAAGCAGTTCTTTTTGATTGGGCAGGCACTACAATGGATTACGGATGTTATGCGCCAGCAGTCGCCTTTAAGGAAGTATTCGCAGCTATGGGTGTTCCCATTACGATGTTAGAAGCTCGCAAACCGATGGGTAAGCATAAGAAAGTGCATATTGGAGAAATTTTGCAGGATGAAAGTGTAGCTCGACGCTGGCTTGGAGTATATAGACGTGCTGCTACTGAAAAAGACGTAGAAAAAATATTTGAAGCTTTTCAACCCATACAAATGCCCCTCTTAGCGAAGTATTCTACATTAATTCCTGGAGCTCTCGAAGCAGTAGAAGAATGCCGAAAAATGGGTTTAAAGATCGGTTCTACTACTGGTTATACAGGTGAGATGATGGATTTGCTTTTGAATGAAGCAGCGGAGAGAGGATATTTTCCTGACGTTTCAGTTTGCGCAACGGGGCATTATGCTATTAGGGGCGGAAAGATCCAAGGACCATTGTTAGGATCAGGCGATAACGTTTCAAGACCGAAGCCTGCCATGTGCAACTTAAATGCATACTTGCTGAATGTTTCCGATAATGCCGCTGTAGTTAAAGTTGGCGACACCTTAGATGACATCCGGGAAGGTAAGCGAGCAGGTATGTGGACTATTGGCTTAGCAGGGACTGGTAATGAGATGCATCTTACCGAAGAACATGAAGGATTAACGAAAGAACAGATATATGCAAAGAATCCGAATGAATACATCAAAAAGCTACGGACTGCTTACAATTCCATGGCTGCAGAAAAACCAGATTTCATAGTAGATGATATTAATTCTGTGCCTTGGGTCATCACTGATATGATCAATAGATACTTAGTTAACGGAAGAAGACCTGGAGATTATGGTTCTCGCAGATGCAGTTTATTGCTTGACGAATAAAAACAGTCAAAAGATTTAAGTTATTTCTTTCTTTTTTATTTAGAAAAGTGATTGAGCAGAAAATCCAGCAAATAAAAGACCAGCTAAACGGAATAACTTTAGTCGCAGCAACCAAAGGAAGAACGATTGAAGAAATAAACCAAGCTATTTCTGCAGGCATAACTATTATTGGAGAAAATTACGTCCAAGAAGCTGAAGAGAAACACAACCACTTAGCCGGCAAAGTTACTTTTCATCTCATCGGGCACTTGCAGAGAAATAAAGTTTCAAAAGCAGTGAGAATATTTGATCTGATTCAATCAGTGGATAGCCTTATTCTTGCGCAAAAAATTGATGAAGAATGTGCAAAAATACAAAAAACTATTCCCATCCTTATCGAGGTAAACATTGCCAAGGAAAAAAACAAAACGGGATGCCTTCCAGAAGAAGTGGAACCATTGCTTGATAAGATTTCAAAGCTCAACAACATACAATTGAAGGGACTGATGACTATGGGTCCGGTGTTTACTTATCCTGAAAAAGTACGTCCATATTTTAAGGAGATGAAAGTGCTTTTTGGAAAATTGCAAAAAAAATATAACCTGTCAATCCTTTCCATGGGAATGTCGGATAATTATCTTATTGCCGTAGAGGAAGGAGCGACCATGGTAAGAATAGGAAAAAAATTATTCTCATGAACAGAGAAAAATGAAAAACATAATTATCGAAGGTTCCTGTAAAATCAACGTTGAACTTCCGCCTAAAGATGTCCACGCGCAGATGGAAGTATTTTACAATCCAGTGATGGCTTCTAATAGGAATATTGCCATCCTATTGCTTAATTCTATCGAGAATGAGGAGATGAATATCGCTTCTCCGTTAGCCGGTTCAGGGATACGCGAATTGCGCTTCTTAAAGGAATTGAAACCAGGGAAGATACGGAATATTTTTGTGAATGATCTAAAAGAAAACTTCCCCAAGGTAATTGCGGAGAATTTAAAGCTGAATAATCTGAAGAAAGACAAACTAATCATACACAATGATGACGCTAATCTCTTCCTGCTGAATCAAGTCAAACACTGTCGGGAGGAATTCTGCGGCTATTTTGATTATATTGATATTGATCCTTTCGGAACACCAAATCCTTTTTTAGCAGCGACAGTAGCGCGAATAACCCGGAATGGGATTATCGCTGTGACGGCCACGGATACTGCTGCTCTGACCGGAACATATCCAAAAGTTACTAAAAGAAAATATTGGGCCAGAGCAGTGCGCAATTACATGATGCACGAAATCGGCTTGCGGATTTTAATCAGGAAGGTGCAGCTGCAGGGGGTGCAATTTGATAAAGCGTTGATTCCTATATTAGCTTATCATAAAGATCATTATTTTAGGATTTATTTTAAGTCATTGAAGGGCAAAGAGCTATGCGACAAACTGCTGAAAGAACATCAATACTTATTGTATAATCCTAAGACACTGGAGTTTAAGACCTCAGTATGTAACCAAGAGAAAGATTTTGATTATTTTGGGCCGTTATGGGCCGGGAAATTGTTTGATAAGAAATTGATTGCTAAAATGGCAAAAGAAAATCCTTTTCCTCAAGAACAGAAATTTTTAGATCTTCTATACCTAGAATCTAGGCTGGACACCGTTGGATTCTATGATTTACACGTCATTGCTAAGAAATATGGATTGGAGACAACCAAAATTGAGCCAGTGTTGAAGAAGTCGAAAGGTGTGAGAACACAATTTTCTGGTACCGGAATCAAGACTAAAGCTGGAATTAAAGAGATTGTAAAAGCGATGAAGCGGAAAAGTAAAAGGTAAATTTATTAATTCTAAACCCTTACTATTAAGATAATGGATATTGACGATTTTCTGAAACGAAGACAATTCCAAGTTTTGGATGAAGTTTTAACTAGAGAGATGGAAGGTACGGCGGGAGATGAACTTGTTTCGCAGATGAATGAAACTTTCGAAACTCCAGAAAAAGCCCGAGATTGGTATTTTTCTTTCAATACAGCTTTAGGTGGAAAAAGGCCTTACGATGTTTGTAAAGAAGGGAATCCTGACTTAGTTAAGACTATTCTTAAGCGTATAGATTACGGAGTGTATAGTTAGAAATCTTTACTGTATTTCCTTCAACTTATGTTTTACTAAAAACGGATAGGTTAAAGCGATAAATCCGAAAAGTGCAAAGACCAGGAAATAGTTTCCTAGGTAAAATAGTAACGCGGTCAATAACAAGGTTACGACTCTGCCTACATTCAAGAAGAATTCTCTGACTTTCCAGAAACTCATGTCCGCTACCCGAACGTCTAGAGATACCGCTAGACGCAAGGGCGAAGATATAGTGTAAATGACGCTGAAGATCCCGACTGCAATAAACCAGTGGAGGCTTTCTTTAACCAAAGGGAGAATAAATATTGACAAAGACATCAGCGCAAAAAGAACAAAGATGAAAGATTTTCTTTTCTGAGTTTTGTCTGAGTATCGTGATAAAAGCATACCTATGATAAATCCTACTAATCCTAAATAGCTTAAGTAATATCCTACTTCTAAATTTGTTTTAAGAAAAAGCAAGGCATAGACTGCTACCACAATGCCGCTAAAATGCTGGAGTGCTCCTTCAAAGAGAGTGATGGTCTTTAATCCCTTAAAATGTCGTACGCTCTCGCTGAAAGGAACGGTGTTTATTTTTTCTTGAGGAATCTTTTTGTACACAAAAATAATGGGAAGAAGATAGAGCACGGCTGCTAGAGCAAAAAGCCGGGAGAAACCAAAAGCATCCGCAAATGCTGCACCAAAGAGAGGTAAAACCATGGAAATTATTCCTGGCGCAACCATATAGAGAGAAGAATCAACACCGTTAGTTTCTTTGCTGGATCTCAAGAAAAAAAGATAATTGAGAGGAACCCAGAACAAAAGCAGATTCAAACCGAGCAAGATTGCGTAGACATAGAATGAAATGCGAGAAGGAAGGAACGCTAATGAAGATAACGCGGCACTGAAAACTAGAAAGCTAATAATAAAGGTAGTACGGATAGAAAAGCTTCGTACTAAAGGAATAAAGATTATCCCTATGGAAGCGAAAATGACATACATCAAGATGATCCAGGCGAGCGGGAATCCTTGTTCTTTGAAATAGAATGGAATGAAAGAAGAAGAAAAGTTGGCACAAAGAGAATAAAATAGGAGCAAGAAAAAACCTACTCGAACCCGGGAAAAATATAATTCAGGAGCAGCAGTGATATTGCGAATAGCAGTTAAGTATTTGTTCACGGCGGCCTATATTTAGATTTGTCTTTTTATGGTTTTCGATGATTAAATTTATAATGATGGATTTGATTATAGAGTACATGAAAAAAGAAGAAGCCAAAAAGAAGTTGAGTCCTCAGCAATGTCATGTTCTTTTCGAAAAAGGAACGGAAGCTCCATTTACCGGCAAATGGCTCTATAACAAAGAAAAAGGGAAATATATGTGTGCTTCCTGCGGAGCAGAGTTGTTTTCTTCCGATACAAAATTTGATTCCGGTTCTGGATGGCCCAGCTTTACTGATGCGAATAAAAAGAATGTTGAGATAAAAGACGATTACAGCCATGGCATGCATAGAACTGAAGTATTGTGCAAGAACTGCGGCGGGCATTTAGGGCATGTCTTTGATGATGGACCAGGCCCGACCGGAAAAAGATATTGTATTAATTCATTGTCGTTGGATTTTGAAAAAGAGAAGAAAAAACATAAAGGAAAAGAATAGAAATAGTTTTACTTCTTCATTCTTTCATATCTTCCTATCAATTTCGCTTCCGCAATAATATGATTTTTCATTGCTTTTTCTACTTCTGCTTTAGTAGCGCCTTCAGGAAGATCCAGTTCGGCATCTAATGCATACAGCTTGAAGAAGTAGCGATGCTCTCGATCAGGAGGACAAGGACCGCCGTACGAATTATTCCCACTGGTATTCCGGCCTAGATCTCCAGGAGGATTTTTCCCTTCGGGAATGGCTCTGGTATCCGGAGGAATATTGAATACAATCCAATGATCCCACACTGGAGTATGAAATTTCTGTTGAACGAATTTAGGGATGTCCGGATCATCCATGATCAAAACTAATGTTTTCGCCTCTTCGGGAACATCCGAGATGAGCAATTTAGGATTAATATTCTGTCCATCACAAGTATATTTAGACGGGATTTTTCCGTTATCCTCAAAAGCGGGGCTGGTTAGTCTCATATCAAGTTAAGAGAAAGATGAATATAAATAAGTTGTGTTGTAAAGCACTATTCTCAATTTTCAAAACTGAAAGGTACCATACACTTTGCAATCAGTACCAATAAAATAGAGCGATCGTGAATAATCATCTAACGTTTTATCAAAAACAATTTTAGGATGATCTACCATGACTTCATCATATTGCACCATTTTATCTTTCTCCAGGGAACATTTTGGAAATAAGGTTCTAAACATGAAAACATCGACACTGTCTTCATAACCAGAAACGAATTCAAGTAGTTTTTCTTTGCTGTCTATCGCTCCACGGATGAGTACGGTTTGGATTCGTATCTTTTGAACAATACTTCGGTAATGTGTTATGGCTTCTCCTAGATCATTTTGCCATCTGGAACGGTAAAAGATATTGTTGATAGCAGAATCCCAATGAACGCGGGATATATTTACTTCTTCAAACGGCGGCAGGTCGCGTAAATAAAATCCATTCGTATACATCTTTCTATATGTGCCCTCAAACAATTGCAATATTTCAGATAATTGGGGATGCAGAGTTGGATCGCCGCCGCCCGTAATTTCCACTTGATTAAATTTTCCTTTAATTCCTTCTACAGCAGCTACCAACTTTTCCAATGGAATTAGTTGCGGTTTATTGTAGTCGATTTTTTTCTCGTCCATGTAGCAAAATGTACAATTTGCATTACAGGCCTCTCGCACGGGAACAAGATACAAGCGCCTATCTTCTGCCATGTTGAAACGCTCTCTTTGTAACTTGATGCATTGTTTTTAGATCTTCCATGCTCATGGAGGGGAACTCTTTCCCCAGAAATAATTCCATCGCTCCATATAAATCCGCCAATTCAACTAAAAGCATAATAGGATTCTGAGTGAGGTAGGCATCTTTGGCCTCTTCTGTTTCTTCCAAGATTTTCAAGAACGACCCTGGTAATGTCTTCGGTACAGTTGCCTCATGGTATCCTTTTTTCCTGATCTTTTCTATAACATATGTTAATCGGGGAAGAGCCACGCCCGTCCCATATATCCAATGCAGATTTCTGCCATCTTGAAAGGTATGATTCCTGAAACCGTATGATCCTAGTTCAATACTATATTTCTCATCCACAATATCGTATCCTATCTCGGTCTGCTTTCTTTTCACCGGCAGAAAGAAACCAAAGAACTGTACCGCATTCTCAATCATGGATTCTAATTCTTGCTGTGGAGGCTGTTCTCCGAATCTAAAATTAATCAATTCTGTTTTGAGAAAATAATGTTGATGCAGATCATCTTTCGTATCATCCCTGAAACAAGGTGTAGTTGCTACATATTTGCCTGGTACAAGCTTATCATCTTTGATTAATTGCAAATACGATTGTTCTGCAGAGGCGACTAAATTTTTACCCAGAAGATCAAACAATTTTCTCCCTTCCGGCCGAGTTATATCCATAACTTCGGTTTCCACCGCCCAGGGGACTTCTACCTTCTGATACCCCTTGCTTCGATAAAAGGTCTCGGCAAAGGTAACTAATTCTAACTCCATTCATTTCCCTCTTTTTTCTCTTACTAATGTTGGATATGATTTATTGATCAAGTACGGGCTAAGACTTAATCTCTTTTCCCAGAGTAAAACCTGATTCTCGCTGGCTGCTTCTATCTCGACGAATTCTCCTAACTCTTGAACATGATCGAGACTAATAGTACAACGCGAATCTCCAAGAGGACGATAATTTTCACGTCGCTTAGGGTAAGATACTGCTTCCGGTAACACGAAATCAAGGGCTTTAGAAAAGATTGCTGGGATCAAGAAGTTGTATTCTGGCTTGTTGGTGAATTCCTTACTTTTACTAGGGCCTTTTAAGGTAAGGATATGCTCCCCCTTATTCTGGCGTATTCTAAAAGTGTAACCTATTTCTTTCAAAATATCGTTAACATCATACAAAGTATTTTCTTCATGATCGGTGCCAAGATGATTAACTACATATCGTTCCAGAGCTTCCTTAACTATATCATGATCGACACGATATTTTCTTTCTATCTCTCTATTTTTTACGTGGTCAGCTTCACTAAGGATCAAATTTACTCTAGCTTCAATATTTTCTTTCTTTTCTGGATGAAAAACCGGTACCATTACTATATCAAAACCAAGGCGATCATACACTTGATACAATTTTTCATGGATACGTTTGGCGAATTCCGAGTCTTCTTTACGTTCTTCATCTTGTTTGTAGAAAGGAAGCTGTTCAAGATAAAAGACTCTGGTGTAACCTGCTTCTTTAATGCGATCATACAAACCATCCGGAACTTTGACGCCTCCTTCTTCAGCATAAGCGATAGTATCGACTAAGCCACGATCTTGAAAGATTCTTTTATGAGATTTTCCATTAACTCTTTTTTCCCGATCAACCTGCAGATGCATCGTCTTTTTTTGAAATTCAGCTAAGTCTGTCCACGGTAGGACTCCCTTCTCTTTCTTTTGCTCTTCAGCGATGATTTCCCTTGCTACTTCAGAAAGAGTTACCTCTCCTACTTTTTCCAATTCCTGTAAGATGTTAGTCTTTCCTACCCCTGGCCCACCGGTAATTATGTACTTTTCCATCCAAATACATATATACTTGTAGAAGTAATATAAATTGCTTACCAAAAACGAGACATAGTGTTGTATCATGGTGGTTCAAAAAGAAATAAAGGAAAGCATTCTTCGCGTTATACAACAGAAACCAAGAACGATACAAGAGATTGCGGAAACTATCGGCAAAAATTGGCGCACCGCCGATAGGTACGTTGAGCTTATTGCCCAAGAAACTGGTTTGATTGCCACCCGAATTTTCCGTGAAGGAAGCAGAGGCGCACTAAAGGTAGTGTATTGGAACGCCTTGGAGAGAGCGAAGGGCAGCGCATATCAAGAACGTTTATTGCAGAAAATAATACAAGGCAAACGCAAGGAAGATTTTTCTCCATTAGATATCTATCAATTCGTCGATCCAGATAATAGGAAGGCGTTTATCGAAACCACAGAATTTTCGCAACAGCAGCAGATCCGTTTTGATTATCTGCTTTCGCAAGCACAACAACAGATCTTATTCTTTTCCGGCAATCTGTCTTGGGTAGAACTTGGACCAAATATGCGCCAGATGTTAGAAGAATTAGCTAGGAAGAAAGTACGGATAAAAGTTCTTACCAGAGTGGATATTACCTCGCAGAAAAATACTGAAGAGATGTTGTCTCTAAATCAGCGCGTTGGCTGGGATGCAGTGGAGATTAGGCATTGTGAGCAGCCGCTGAGAGCGATCATTGTAGACGATCGCTTCGTTTCGATCAAAGAAGTGATGAGCCCGTTGTTTTGCCGAGAATTGAAAGAGAAAACTTTTCTATTCTATCTGATCCAGGATCAGGAATGGATCCACTGGCTGCAGAAAGTATTCTGGAATTTCTGGAGCCAAAGCATCGATGCCGGAGAAAGGGTGAAAGCACTTGATTCCGTCAGTAAGTTGCAGAAATAAATTATTTCTTAGTCTTCAATTTAGCAAGAGCGATCAATCTGGTCTTGTAGCCTACAAGATCATCTCCAGTAAGTTCTTGAATTATAGGTAAAAGCTCCTCTCTGCTTTTAGCAGCGGATATGTCTTTGCTATACAACTTGCGTAATTTTAACTTGGCTTTTGTTAATAATACTACTCGTACAGCTTTGGATTTTAAACTTACATTAAAATTATCATCCTGAAGAATTTTTTTCATGACTGCCTTTAGTTGAGTCCTGTTTTTCGCAGCTTGGATTAAATCTGTGTATATTACAACCATAAATAAGAAAGAACGAAAAAGAAATTAATAAATTTATCTGACTTCCTATTTTCTCGGAACAATCTTATAGCGATGGCCATTGATGCGAACATCATATCTCGGCAGATGATCTGCTCCAAATTCGCAAGATACTTGCAAATGCACTCCCTGGCCATTCCTACCTTCTGAATTAAATTTTAGATAATTCCCCGAAGTTTCAAGTCGAGTAAAATTTCCTTTAGCATAGATATCAAATATAATATAAGAACTAGCTTTTTTGGTGCCAACTTTATTTGTAGCACAAGCGTGATTCTGAAGAAGATCGATTCTTCTCTCCAAATCTGCTACTTCTTCAGAAGTATGGGCATCAATCGCCCTATCGCCAATCTTCCATCTCTTGATTACTGCCACCCTAGCTCCGACATCTATCCTAGAGCAAGATCCATCTTGGCCACTTCAGCGTTCTGCACACCTTCAATCTGGCCCATTTTTCCGGCGATGGCATCAAAATCAGCGCCTTCTACATCATACATGGCTAGAACCAGCACTGCTTTCAGTCCAAAAGCGATCGGTTCGATCTTGGTTTGCATCTGGCCGATAGCTCCAGCTTGCTCAGCAATTTCTAGAGCTTGAGTTTTGATCGCCTCTAAATCTACGTCCGGAGATTCAGGCATCAATTTGAAAGTTATGATTGCTTTTGCCACAAACTTCTAAAAGTTTGATCATTATGGCGACATGCGCTTACTGCGTAAGCTTAGTCACCGCCTGATAACTTCCCCCCTTGTATTGTTTTCCATTGCATAATCTCAATTAGGGCCTTCAAATCCGCAGACACAAGTATATTTCAATCCATTCACTCTGGCGAAAGAACTGCGTACTATTTCATAGTCGCCGCACTTGGGGCAGAGAAAGGTAACTGCGCCTTCGTCATTGTCGATCCGTTTCTTGGTAGATATACAGACTTTTGCTTCCATGGGAGGCTAGGACTTAGAGTTATTTATAAAGTTTTTGTGAGTACGGGATCACTTCTCTTCCACGCTTACTACATTCTTCTCCACTTTAAACGCTACTGGTAAGAATTTTTCCCCTACATACATGTTAGTCTCTGCATGCTTGCTTACTTCTCCTGCTCTTATCTTCGATCCCGGTAATAAGCTCATGAATTGAATCAGTTGGTCGGCCAGATGATGGTCGACTGCAGCACGAGCTTCAATTTGTTTCTTCAATTCTTCAGCTGCTTCTTTGCCGATCTCTTCTGAACTTTTATTTTTTTCAACCAAAGCGTCGCCGGCAAGCAGCACAGGATTATCATAATCAACTTTTCCATCTTTACTAAAGACACCCCAAACTAATGCTTCTCCACCTATGCTTTCTGCTTTCGCGTACTCTACTCTGATATTGATAGGAACATCGTAGTGTTTTACGCTTCCGGTTATTGCATTCTTTATCCTTTCTCCCACTTCTTTCTCCTGTAATTCTACAGAAACATTGACAGTACCCCGAACTTGTTCTAACTTACCTTGCTCTAGCAACACTATCTTGGGCACCTTGAAAGGCAATTCTTCCAATAAAGCAGTAAAGGATTCGTACTTATGGATATTGAAGCGAGGGCTTATTTCTAACTTTATTAATCCTTGACCCTTAGGATAATATCCTCGTTTCATAATTTTCATCTCGATCTTTTCCACAAATCGATTTAGATACGGAAGAAGAATGTTTTGTAAATAATCGACGGAAGCCTGCCATTTGCCGCACGTCCCGCCAGTGATATTGAAAGTAACTTTTCCCGGAGCAAAGAGGCTAGGTAGAATTAAAGCTTGGAGCAACAAGGTGATGCTGCCTGCAGTTCCGATATCAATATCGTACACGCCTTTCTTGATTTTCCCTGGTTTGAAATGTAGTTCAGTAGAACCAATATCGATGCTGTTGGTCTCAGCATGACAGAATTCTTTCAAGGTTTTTATCGCCGTTAGGTGCTGCGGTTTTAATCCAGCGTCAGTTCTTCCTGCACGGATGTTAGTGACTTTGAACTCTTGTTCCGTTAATGCGGATAGGGCTAAGGCAGTTCTTACTAATGCTCCCCCACCTTCGCCATAATTGCCGTCTAGGATTATCATGGAGCAAGAATTGCGTGATAGTTTTTATTAGTTGTTGTTGCAAACAAAAAATTTTAATAGGAAAACATCTTTCTAACATTATGGCAAAAGCAACCAAACCAGTCAAGCGTTTATACCGCAGCAGAACTGATAAAGTACTTGGCGGAGTCTGCGGTGGAATCGCAGAATATTTAGATGTAGATCCGGTAGTAGTGCGGTTGCTTTGGGCGATTGGAACACTGATTTCTATGGGTGTTGGACTTCTAGCGTATTTGATTGCCTGGATTATTATCCCTGAAGAACCTAGTGGAAAACAAAAGAATTAATAAAAGAACTGGGTTTTGGTTAATTCTGTGGGGACGTAGTATAACCTGGCAGAATAGGGGCCTCCAGCAATGGAAGGTTGAGCTCAATGCGATGAAAAAAACTTTCCCTGAAGTCAGCCTCGGATCCGCGTTCAAATCGCGGCGTCCCCATTCTTTATCTTCTCACAAAGTATATAAACTCAGTTTGAGTAGTAATCGTGATGTTTGAAAAAAGAGGATCTTCAGAAAGAGGGTTCTTATCCCGACATAAAATTCTTCTAGCAATAGCGACGTTAGTTGGAACTATTGTCGGTGCAGGAATTCTCGCTGTCCCTTATGTAGTTGCCCAAAGCGGATTTCTCTTCGGTTTCATTATTACCATAATGTTAGGACTAGCTTTCTTACTGCTCAACTTAATGACCGGAGAGATTGTGCTTAGAACCCATAAGCAACATCAATTGACCGGCTATGCGGAAAAATACCTCGGCAGGTGGGGTAAACGATTGATGATGTTTTCCATGGTCTTCGGAACATATGGGGCGTTAACAGCATACCTTATCGGTGAAGGAGAAAGCTTGAGAGCAATTTTCAGTTGGGGGAATCCTTTATGGTACAGCATCGTCTTCTTTATTGTTGCTGCATTCATTATTTATAGAGGAGTGAAAGCAGCGGGCAAAGCTGAACTTGTTTTGATTGGAATACTATTGTTAATAGTAGTGCTGATAGGGATCTTTTCCTATCAGAATGTGCAGATGAGTAATCTACGTTATCTAAATTGGGCGAAGTTCTTTGCGCCATATGGCGTTATTTTGTTTGCTCTAATGGGCATGCCTTCGGTGCCAGAAATGCAGGAAGTATTGGAACAAGAAAAAAACAAGATGAAAAAAGCCATAGTTATCGGTTCCATCATTCCTATTGTTCTATACCTTCTTTTTGCATTTATTGTGGTTGGTTTAATTGGTTTAGAAAATTTTGAATTGCTTGAACCAAACCAAAAGATAGCAACAGTAGCTTTGAGTATCTACTCTTCTCCAATTTTAGGAATATTCGCAAACATTATTGCTGTTTTGTCAATGTTTACTTCATTCTTAACCTTAAGCATTGCCTTGGCCGAAACATATGAATATGATTACGCCTTCCCTCGATCCGCTGCTTTATTGCTTACCTTTTCCGTGCCTTTGCTCATTACCCTATTTTCGCTTTCCACATTTATTCCCATCATCGCTATAACTGGAGCCATTGCCGGTGGGGTTCAGTCAATACTCATCATCTTCACTTTTTGGAAAGCCAAGATTAAGGGAGAAAGAGTTCCAGAATATTCCTTACAATCTCATAAAGCCCTGGGAGCTTTACTAATCCTGCTGTTCGGAACCGGCGTACTTTTAGAATTATGGGTTATGATTTGATAAAAAATTCTTAACCTTTTGGTGATTACAAGTTACTTGTAATCTACAACTTGTTGTAACTATTTAGTGGAAACATTTATATAATACACTACTTCTTTGTGACAAAAAGAATTTTAGGAGGCAAACTATGCCAGAAGAAGAAGAAAAAAGGGAAGAAGAGAAACCAGAACGTAGAACTCGACAATACGAATACGGTCATCCTTGTACTACTGATATGCATGATGAAATGAGATCAAGAAGCGCTCGGAAAGGTGGCTTTATAGGAGGCAGTTTTGGAATTCTGATAGGGTCAGCAGGGATGTATCTGCTTATGAAAAACTGCAATGGCGACTATGTTTCTCAAACCGGTGCAGGGGGAGCAGCTCCAACTAGTACTCACGTAATTTCCGATACTCCAAAAGATAAGAAAAAAGCTGTCGACGATCCATGTTATGAATCATTACAAGCTAAATTAGGCAAGTGCCAAGAAGAATTAGGGAAATATAAGGGTTTATTGGAAGCTTGCAATAAGGATCTGGAAAATTGTATTGAAGAAAGAGACGAATACAAGAAACGTCCAGAAAGTTGTCCAACTTATACACCAAAGGCATGTCCACCAGTAAAGGAATGCCCAGAATTGCCTTACATTAGAAAGGGTGATTAAGTAAAAATTACGGAGAGTAAAAAAATGAAACTTGAAAATATAGTAAAAATGTTTGTTCCTGCAGTTTTCGCTGCAAACACCGCGTACGCTATTGAAGCAGCCAAAGTCGCTACTCCAGAAGAGATTGTGGCTGTCAGAAAGATCAACAATAATGTTCCAAGGGATGTTCCAGTAAGTAAAAACAATGAAGAGGATTGGTCTAAACAAGAAGATTTGATGACCAGCGGAAAGGTAAGGGTTCTTATCGAGCCTGTTGCTGACCAATCGGGTTATTGTATCATCGGTTTGGATGGTTTCCCACAAGTATATGATTTATCACGAGTAGATAAAAGAGCAAAAAATGGAAAATTAGCAGAAGAAGAATTGATCCTTAATCTAGCAGAAAAAGATCCAGCGAAGAGATTCTACTTCCCTTGCGATAGGAAAGCAGAAGTACCTAAACCTACTATACCAGTTTCTCCTACTCCTATCACTCCCGAACCTACCAAGGAATTACCTTCTTTAACATTCAGCGCAGGAGCAGGGTATGTACAGATCTGGGGTAATGAAGATGCAACTTATGGTCACAGCGGAATTCTTCGTGGCGGAAAACTGCACTTAACCGTTCAGCGCAGTGACGTCAAAGGATGGTACTGGGGCGGAACAGCTATGGGATACTATGGAGAAGGATCTAACTCTGTGGACATCAACGTCCCTGCGACCGAAGGCCCTCTGGCTGGACAATTAGCAATGATCGGTAAAAATGACTACACCTTAGAACAATTTGGGATTGGAGTTGGCTCCATGTTTGGATACATGTTCAATTTTGAAAACAAAGGAAGATTTGGTCTAGGACTAGAGCTTGAACATGGCTTCATGTACGATCGAGTAACTCGCGAATTCATGGAAAGTTCTGCACATTACATCAACGGTAATTTAGTGGAAGGAACTACCATTTCCAACAACTCTGATGATGCAGATACTCAGTTTTACACATACTTAATGCCTGGGTTGCGTGCTAAATTTCCATTCGTATGCCTCAATTTGGCTGGTGGCTTTAGAACTAATTTCAGCGATGTTGATGGCATGATCAATGCAGGTATTGCATACTGCCCAAACAAGGAGTAAAACCATGAAACAAGGATTTAAGCTATTAACAGGACTATTAATGATGCTCATGTTGGCGGTAAGTGCTACTGCGCAGATCAATTGGCTGAAACAAGATGGAAGTACAAAGTATCTTGCTTGGGATAATGGCACTCTTAGCAAGACAATCTATTATGGTAATTCCGCTACTTTTAGTACTGGCTACTTCGGTTCCACCGCAGGTTCGATAGTACATTTAACTGCTACTGTTAATAGTAAGGCTGATGGTAAAATTGTCAGTACGATTGTTTCTAAGGATGTTAATGTTGGTAACAGTCTAGGCTATGAAGTAATTACAATTAATCCTAGTCATTATAATAACAAAGTGGGAGAATACATCATTGTTATAAAATTAAAGGATGCCAATAGTGAGCAAGTTGATACCAGTCTATATCTCAATGTAAAATCCCTCATTTTAGAAATTCCTCCAGAAAAGATACCATTTGATTTCACACCATCAATGAATCCTGTTCCAGATAAAGAAGTATTCGAAAACCAAAATGTGCAATTTACCGTTTCCGGATCTGACCTTTTTGGTGATACGCTAACGTACGAATCAAGAGTTTGTTTCAAATTAGGAAGCACCTGCTTGTGGTTCAATCCAAGTTTTGTAGGAGCTACCTTCAATGAGGAAACTGGTCAATTTTCCTGGACCCCTAATTATGAATTTGTCAAACATCCTAGCCTTTCCAAAGCAGTAGATTTCCGCTTTAGAGCTATTGATGACGACGATAATAAATCAACCTGGGAACTAGCTACCATCACGGTCAAGGATGTCAACAGAAATCCAGAATTCAATCCTATTGGAAATAAAACAATTCCAGAAGGACAATTATTGACTTTCACCTTCAGCGCAACCGACGCAGATAACGATGAATTAACCTACAGTGTCTTGACCGGTCTTCCACCTGGTGCATCATTTGACTCTCAAGCACAGCAATTCAAATGGACTCCTACCTTTTCCCAGGCAGGAGTATATTCTGTAACGTTCAAAGTAATAGATAATTTCGGCGGTAAAGATATTGAAACTATTACTATCACGGTTACTGATGTAACTAAGCCACAATGCGATGATGACAAGGATAATGATGGTGACGGAAAGAAGGATGAAAATGATCCTGGCTGTCATACCGATGGCGATCCTAATGATAATGATAACACCTACGATCCTACTGATGACGATGAAACTGACCCTGTAGATGTCCCAGAATGTAAGGACGGAAAGGACAATGACGGTGACGGAAAGAAGGATAAGAAAGATCCAGGATGCCACACTGATGGAAATCCGGATAATAATAGTTCGTATGACCCTAACGATGATGATGAGAGCGATGAAGATAAGCCTCAATGTAAAGACGGAAAGGATAATGATGGAGACGGAAAGAAAGATTTCCCTAATGACCCAGGATGTTCCAACGAGAACGATGACGACGAGAAGGACGAAGATAAACCAGAGTGTGATGATGGTATCGATAATGATGGTGATGGGAAAATTGATTATCCTGCCGATCCAGGTTGTAAGGACAAAAACGATAATAGTGAAAAAGATCCTAAGCCGCAATGTAGTGATGGCAAAGATAATGACAAAGATGG
>CAYJQD010000009.1:13353-26178 GCA_964372235.1 uncultured Methanosarcinales archaeon | reverse complement strand
TACTGAATCATCTGATGATGCGCGTGATTTCTACAATCAATCTCGTTTTGGAACTCTTAATGAAGGGGGCAAGGTTGAATTATCGCTTCTAGAAGCATTGTATTTGCTGGAACGTGAACGTCTTGTTGTAAAAAGTGAGGCAGGGAAAGTCTTGCCTTTTGAGTTGTATGTCAAGAAAGCTCGTAAGGTCGAACCTAATTTTTGGATCCGTTATGTAGTCTTTCGGGACATGAGGAACCGAGGGTATATAATCAAAACTGCGCTGAAATTCGGCGCTGATTTTCGCGTCTATGATCGTGGAGTTAAGCCTGGGGAGGATCATGCTAAATGGATAGTTTTCCCGGTTCACGAAGCAAGTGTCTTTACCTGGCATGAGTTCAGCGCCAAGAACAGGGTAGCGCACAGCACCAAAAAGAGATTATTATTGGCCATTGTAGATGATGAAAACGATGTTACCTACTACCAAGTTAGTTGGACCAGACCGTAAAATTTTAATTCCTCTATAATCTATCAAAGAAAACTATATAAAAGGCATTTCTTCCTAGTTTCCTATGCGTGACCAGGAGAAGATTCTCTATTTTTTGAAAGTGGTAGGTCCTACTATCCCCTCGAAAGTAGCGAAGCATATCAACACTGAAATTTTGCTAGCTTCGGCCCATCTCTCTGATCTAGTTGCTCAAGGCAAAGTGAAAATTTCAAATCTGAAGATTGGTGGCGGATCACCTTTATATTATTTACCTGGACAAGAAGAGCAGCTGTTTCATTTTGCTGCAGGGAACCTTAATCCAAAGGATTATCAGGTCTTAGAGACATTAAAACAACAGAAAATTTTGCGTGAGAATTCTCTAGATTTACTTTCCCGGGTTGCCCTCCGTGCCTTGAAAGATTTTGCGGTACCATTGCATGTGACCATCAGCGGCAATAAAGAGCTTTTTTGGAAATGGCATTTGCTTTCAGACGAAGAAGCTTCCTCAACTATTAAGCAGATGCTGATGGTGCGCGAGCAGACTGCTCCTTTCCAGACACCGGAAGTTGCTGAAGAACAGCAAGAACAGGTTTCTTCTCCAGCAGTAGATCCACAGTTAGAAGAACAAACAAAATTATCTGCGTCTGCTTCTCATACTTTAGCTGGAGTAAGCATGGAACAGGAAGACTGGTCAGAAGAGGTTTCTGATCCAAGCCGAGAGGAAAATGAGGAAGAACTTCAGGAAAAGATTGAGAAAGTACTTCTGAGTAAATCAAAGGCCAGAGCAAAACGCGGCCCTAAAAAGGTAAAAACTGAAAGTGACAAGGTCAACGAAGACCGCTTTCTCCCAGTAACAGAATCGTTCCTCGCCATGAAAGAAATTATAGTTCAAGAAAAAGAGATCGTACGCAAGAATGCTGAAGTAAATTTAGTCATTAAAGTTCCCTCTGCCGTAGGAACAGTAACGTATTTTTGTAAAGCGAAGAAGAAAGCAAAATGTGATGAAGGGGATGTATCTGCTGCCTACATGGAAGCGCAAATAAAAAAATTGCCTTTATTATTTTTATATACGCATGAACTTACCAAAAAAGCACAGGAGATGCTGGCCACTGACGCCTTCCAAAATGCTTTAGTGGCTAAATTGGAGAGAGGGGATTGAAAATGGTAGATTATCAGAATACTGCTAATGAAGTGAAAAGTGCGGAGAAGAAGATAAAAGATAACTTTGCCGAGCTTGGCGCGTTAGATTATCAGCGTGCAGAACATTTTTATGATTACTTTAAGCGAAATCGACAGGAGGATTTAGAACATTTTCTTAAGAAGACCGTCGCTTCCAGAACCATTTTGCAAAATATCCAGAAAGATTTTCGTAAAATAATGGGTTCTTTAGCTCTTGTAGAAAAGGATGCTTATGCCCATACCAACTTTAGGACAGTATTGAAAAGAGCTAGTTACCTGCAAAGCCTATTGGGAGATTTTTTTAGTCTCAGGAAAACACAGGTGCGAGCCTGCCGATCCCTGCTGCGCAATAAAAATATCGAGAGCCCTTTGATCAAGAAAGCGTATGAGATATACAAAAAAGGCATATTCAAAGTGCAGGAAAAAAGACTGATTATTTCCTTTGGAAAAGAACGTGATCTAGTGACTTTATTTGAAGGATGCTTCAAGCAAGAGAGAGAAAGGATCGATGCTGGATTCCAAGTATATCTCAATGAAAAAAATCAAAAGATGTCTATGACTGAAGCGCCTCTTGCGGTAGTGGTCTTGATGCCGGTCATCGGTTCTGCCTTAGCATTAGCCACACATTCAGCTTTTCAATGGGCTAACAGATACGGCTTTAATCATAAACTGTTGGTAAAACCTTCACCACGCGGAGGAAAAGATGGGCCTACAGTTTAAGGAATTAGTAGTAAAGAAAGAGATTTCTATCGCGGATTTGAAAGGGAAAGTGTTAGCAGTCGATGCCATGAACATGCTGTACCAATTCCTGACTACTATACGTTCTCCCGACGGTTCAGTGTTAACTGACAAGAAAGGTCGAGTTACCTCACATTTGATCGGCCTGTTCAGCCGGACTACTGCCTTGATGGAACAAGGTTTAAAATTAGTATTTGTCTTCGACGGCAAGCCTCCAGAAATCAAGCAAAAGACCTGGGAAAAACGCGCGGCGGTAAAAGAAGAGGCTTCGTTGAAGTTGAAAGAAGCGGGAGAAAATGGAGATCTGGCATCAATGCGCAAATTTGCGGCGCGGACAGCTATTCTAACCAGAGACATGCGTGAGGATGCGAAGGCAGTGATTACGGCTTTAGGTTTACCGATCGTGCAAGCTCCTTCGGAAGGAGAAGCACAAACAGCTCAAATGGTAAAGAATGGCGATGCCTATGCTTCCGTAAGCCAGGATTATGATAATCTTATCTTTGGCTGCCCTGTATTGGTGCGCAACTTATCTATCGAAGGGAGAAGGAAAAAAGCAGGAGCGTTTGCCTACCAAAAAGTCAGTCCGGAATTACTTTTTTTACAGGAAGTGTTAGACAATTTGAAATTGAATTTGGACCAGCTCATTGTTTTAGCTATCTTAGTGGGAACAGATTACAATCCTGGCGGCGTAAAAGGGATCGGACCGAAAACAGGCTTAAAATTATTGAAAGAACATAGGTTGGATTTTGAAACTATTTTTACAAAAGTAGAATGGGATAAACAGTATCCTGATCTAAAATGGCAGGACGTGTTTAACACCATCAAGAAGATGCCCGTGACCGATAATTATAAACTAGAATGGAAGAAGATCGATGAGAAAAAATTATTGCATTTGCTCGTAGAAGAACATGATTTTGGTGAAGAACGAGTGAGAACCAAGTTAGAGAAGTTGCGGGAAGTACAAAAAGAGATGGCTCAGAAAGGACTGAAGAATTTCTTTTGATATCATGAATAATATAGAAGTCGAGGTTAGAAGTTTTATCTCACCTGAGAAATATCTGGAATTGCTCTCTTTTTTTCATAGAGAAGGAACATTTCTGAGCGAGGATGAGCAGGAAACATATTATTTTGACGCACAACAAGACCTACGCATCCAGCGCAACAATACGCATTCCAAGATTTGGTTGAAAAAAGGAAAATTGCATGACGAGCATCGTGAGGAGATTGAAATTACGTTTGACAAAGATAAGTTTGAGCTGTTGGAAAATTTATTCTTAACTTTAGGGTATACTACGAACATTAAGTGGTTTAGAAAACGGCACACCTTTGACTGGCAGGGAATTACAGTAATGTTGGACTATACCAAGGGATATGGTTATATTATTGAGTTAGAGAAGATGTCTAGCGAGCAGGAAAAAGAGCAAGCACTAGCATTGTTAAAAGAAAAATTGCAGTTATTGAATATTCCATTAACTTCTAAAGAAGAATTTGAGTTGAAGTATAAGCATTATAAAGAGAATTGGCAGAGGTTGATTGTAGAATAATTTTATATACCTCAACAACCTTCTTTCATTTCATGCTTGCAGCCTATACTGAACTCAAAAACGCTCAGAAAGTGAAAGAATTTTTAGTAAAAAAACACTTACTTCACCCCGATTTTTTGCCAGTAAAAGAGCTGGATCATATTTTCTTTGCCATGACCAAAAAAGTAGCTGTCCCTAACGCCAAAGTTCTCAATACTAAATTCTCTTTTCCTGAACGACAGAAGCCAGTTACCGTAGACGATCTGTTGAAAGGGAAATTAACTGCAAAAGAGATTGAACTTCTTCCCCGAACCCAGGAAGTGGTTGGTGAAATTCTTATCTTAGAGATTCCTGAAGAATTGAAGAAAAAAGAGAAATTTATCGCCGAGGCTTATCTCAAAGCCAGCAAACATATATCCACGGTAGTCAAGAAAAGCGACATCCATACCGGGCAGTTCAGAACTAGAAAAGTAACTATCCTCGCTGGAAAGAAAACCAAGGAAACTATCCATCACGAGAATGGAATAGAATTGAAGTTGCATCTTGAGAGAACCTATTTTTCCGCCAGAAGCGGCAGCGAGCGCCTTAGGGTTGCTAAACTAGTAAAGCCTGGCGAAGAGGTATTGGTGATGTTTTCTGGGGCTGCCCCGTATCCGTTAGTGATCGCTAAAAATTCGGAAGCAAGGCATGTCTATGGTATTGAACTAAATCCCGAAGCGCATACCTATGCTATGGAAAACGTCTTGCTGAACAATCTTCAAGATCGGGTAACTATCATGCATGGAGATGTTAAGCACAAAATTCCTCCTTTAAAAAAGCAATTTGACCGTATGGTCATGCCCTTACCAAAGACTGGAGAACA
This sequence comes from uncultured Methanosarcinales archaeon, assembly GCA_964372235.1. Classification (GTDB taxonomy): domain Archaea; phylum Nanobdellota; class Nanobdellia; order Woesearchaeales; family GW2011-AR9; genus JACPIL01. Next base: position 21,410 of record CAYJQD010000009.1, on the reverse strand, counting down.
ATTCTTGGACCTGGCCTTGCTCAAAGCAAAAAAAGGAGCATTCATACACTTATACTCATTTCTGGACGAAACAGAAATTGATGCCTATGCGAAAAAAGTAAAAGAGATCTGTAAAAAGCTCGGTCATCCGGTCAAAGTCCTGCGCAAGGTCAAATGCGGGCAGTTCTCACCAGGCGTATTTAGGATTTGCTTGGATCTGAAAAGATTATAAAATAGATTAAGAATTATAAAAATTTAGTTGGAAGTATTCCGTTCTGTTCCAATATTGATTCGTGTCTTCTTTTGAAGGCTTTCTTAACTTCAGGTAATACCATCTTTTTATTCCAATCTTTTAATGCTTTCTTAATATTATCTTGCATAAGCTGTTCAAATGGTTTGGTTGAATTCTCATGCCAATATAATGAATAGAAGGGACCAATTAAGTGTGAAGCAGCATCTGCGGATGAAACAATCTTAACTTCCAGAGGAGCAGTATTAAGGTCTATTTCCATTTTCTTATCTACGATTTCAATATAAGAAATTGCTTTCTGTACGAATTGCGGAGGGAATCCAAGCTCTTTCAGTTTCTCTCGGCCTTTGATCAGAGTAACTTTATCCCGATTTTTGAAATCTAAAATTTTCCCATAATCATGAAGCCATACCATCAGCAAGACCAGTTCCTTATCGGATTTTTTGTATTTATTACAAAGCTCCAAGGCTATTTTTTCTACAATTTCTAAGTGATATCGTACATACCATTGGTGATGGATAAACCTAGATTTTTTTGCTTCAGCAACCACATGCTTTTTGAACTTGTGGATTAATTTTTTCATAGGATTTAATAAGTGGTCACTTTATATAAAGTTTGCTTACTGCCAGATATGTAAAAATTTATAAAAAAATAATCTTTATAAGAAAAAGAAGTCAAAGCTTCAAGGAGTGAACAACGCGATGATTATGTGAACACCATTCCCTTCATGGGATACGGATGTAACTGATGAGCGTTCACAGTTCTTTATTCAATTTCTGCAATTATCGCCTGATGATCGCTTACCCCGGAACAAAATTTTATGTTTCTTACTTTATATGAAGGAGTGCTCCAGAGATGATCGACTACTAATTGTAAGGGGCCTGCCCGATGAAGCTGAGGATCGATAGTTGTTTTTATTTCTAGAGGAATGTTATCTCTCAAATGTTTGCTTAATTCCTGATGTATTTCCCCGCCTCGTGGAGAGTTGAAATCGCCACAGAGCACTAATTCATCATGCTTCTTTATGTAGTCTAATAATCGTTTTAGGTCTCTCTTTTGTTCTGCATTGGTCAATCCGTCGTTAGCCCAGGTAAAATGGGTAATCCCTATGGTATATTTTTTTCCTTGTTTTTCAACGGTTCCAATAATTAACACTCTATCAATACCATTAGGCTCATGACTCTGGTAAAGTGGGGCATTTCCTTTCCCGCAATAGAAAAAAGATTCAGCATTTACTAGATTTAGAATAGTAAAAAATGCATTCCCCTGTTTCACTAATTTTTTCCCCTCCGCGGTAGAGCGCGGATAGGTTAGCATCGGTGCAAAAAATCCTTTAAATCCAAATTTTTTCTTCAGCAGCTCAAAATCAGGCTCATGCACTTCTTGTAAACAGATTACCTCTGGCTTTTCTTTTTCCAGCAAAGCAAGGACTTTAGGTAGGTGATTATCTCTTTCGATATTCAATGAAAGCATTTTCAATGCCATAAAAAATTTAACAGTAGTTATTTTAAAAATCTTATCCTATTAAACCGGCATCATCATCTTCTTCTTCAACGTAGATGCGTTCAATGGCTGCCAAAAAATCGTTATGATTAACATATTCCCGATTCTCCCTGATCGCGCAATAGCCTGCTTCGGTGCATACTGCTTGTAATTCTGCACCACTAAAGTTTTCAGTTTTAGCGGCAACTTCTTTCAGGTTAACTTTTCGTAAATTCATTTTTTCAGTATGTACTTTGAGGATCTCCAATCTTCCGCCTTCGTCAGGCAAGCCTACTTCAATTAACCTATCCAATCTTCCGGGTCTAATAATAGCAGTATCTAAGATATCTGCTCGGTTTGTTGCACCAATAATTTTAACATCATCTAAATGCTTAAAACCATCTATTTCCGCCAACAGCTGCATGAATGTTCTACTAACTTCTCTTTCACCTGAGGTGCCAGTTTCTATGCGTCTGGAAGCTAAAGCATCAATTTCATCAATAAAAACAATAGACGGTGCTTTTCGTCTAGCCAAAGAAAAAATATCTTTCACTAACTTTGCTCCTTCGCCGATGAATTTTTGCACTAATTCAGACCCAACTACTTCGATGAAGGTTGCGTTGGTGCTACTCGCTACCGCTTTTGCCAGCAGAGTTTTACCGGTTCCTGGCGGGCCATACAAAAGAACCCCTTTTGGCGGCTTGATACCTACATTTTCAAACAATGTAGGTTTAGTAAGGGGAAGTTCGATAACTTCTTTCACTTCCCGCACTACTTCCTTCAATCCACCGATAGAATTCCAGTCTTCTTTCGGTTTTTCCACGATAACGTACTTTTCAACTTCAAAATTATCATTAGACTCAAATTTTTCTACGATGTTGAGCGATTTTTGATCCACCAGAGCTGCATCACCGCTCTTGATATCTTTCACGTGTTGAGCTATATAACAGTAAAATTTGTTTCCATTTGGAAGCTTGATGGTCGCTTTATCGCCATGTACGCTTACCACGTCAGCGACCAGCAAAGAAGGTTTTTTGAGATTGTTCAGTTCACTATTAGCGTTGTTGAATAATTCCCGTAGGATTGAGCTCTCCTGCTCTACTCGACTCAACGTGTTGGCAATGTTCTTCTTTTCTTCCTCTAATTTTTCTACAGTTTCTGCGAGAATCCTGTTTTCTTCTTCTAAATCAACAGTGCTGACTGTTTCAGAATAGATTATTTTATTATTTTGAGTACTTTCGGTCTTCACTTTTGCCATTATTTTTTTCAGAAGGGAATTTTATATTTAAATGTATGTCTCATTTTTTATCGTCTTAGTTTGATACCGAATATTCAACTAAAAAATTTTCGTTAACGGGATAGCTGATGAAAACGATATGTTTAAAAAGGAAAAAGACTTACTTACAATATAATTAATTAAAAGAGGTGTGATGATAGATGGCTAAGAAGAAAGCAGCAGCAAAGAAAGGAAAAAAGAAGCGACAATAAGTTTCTTTTTTCTTTTTCTTCTATCATTGATTTTTTACTCGTTTATCGAAAAAGTAATTTTTTCTGATTTCTGGAATAGAAAGTTAGTAAACCAGTTAGAGAGCATCTTTAGTTTCTCTTTGAAGGAATGGGGCTCTGCTCCGATAGTGATCTCTTTTTGAGCAGAATATTTCTTTCCTTGATGATCTTCCCAGACTGCAGTGATAATGAAGTCCGTATTTTTACTAAAGCTCTCTCCATCGGGAACATAGCTTATTGTTTCTTCCTTTCCTAGAGCAGGTATGTCCCATAGGCTCTTTACTCCTGCGCCGGAGATAGTTAGAGCTAGATCTTTGGGATCGGCAAAAGAATCTTTTTGAAGCAAGACATTGATGGTAGGAGAATCACCGAATTGGATAGTTTGAGGATGGGTTATGGAAATGGAAACTTTTGGAATATCCAATACTGCGTATTCTAATGAAGTCTTCTTTTCTACCAAACGATTTTCTGCGCTCACTATGATAGTATGCCATCCTGCTTTTTCTCCGGTCACGCTAATCTGAATATCTTTTTTTTGATTGAGGAGCAAATGTACTGTCTCACAGCTCGAGCCGACGCAGAAGGTCAAATCGTTTAGATTAGTATTTCCTGTGTTTTTTACAGAACAAGTTATTTCGGCTTCCTGCTCCAGGAAGATTTCTTTCTGGTATTGGCAATCAAAAGTAATTTTTTGTGAATAACTTTTTTCTTCGTCCTGTACGGTCAGCGCTTTGATCTCTGCTTTAGAGTAGGAATTTTTTCCTATTTGAGCAGTGAAGGTATCATCAACAGAAATATTTTTTTCTGAGTAGATCCTGATGGGAAAAGTGTAAATGTAATTCTCTTGAAGATTCTCTGGTATTTTAATGATCCAGAAGGTTTCCCGTACTTCATTTGGCTGAAGGAGAATATTTCGTCTATTTCTTCCTATCACTTCCACTTCTTTTGGAGCGGCCAGATTTAAGGCGGTAGCAGTATAATAATTGGCATTATTTCTAACTATGCCCTTTACTAAATTGTAGCTTCCAAATCCCACTTCATGAGCCATAATCTCTTGCGTTAAGATTATTTGTTCAGGAATGAAGGTGCCTTTTTTTTCCACCGTGACATCCAACTCTAATTTTCCTGGCTCTAATTTCACTCCATCGGAGAGCCATTCGTATTTCACTGCTGGTTCTTTAGGATCAAAACCGTCCCGCAATTTAATATGGGTTACATCAATATATCCGTATTGATTGAAAGTGACGTCGAAACTTACCCAACCTATATCTGGGAAATAGACCTCCGCCCATCCGTGTCCTGCCCAATTGGAACCTACGGTATTAACTACTTCCTGATTATTAGTATATGAGATTCCGGAAACAAATCGCGCCGGAATTCCTAAGGATCTGGCCATGGCCACAAATAAGGAAGTCATTTCATCGCAGACTCCTTGTTCATTTTCTAGCACCCAGCTTGCTTTCTGAGAGGCCGCGCTGGTAACGGTGTTAAGATCATATTCGATATTTTCTTCAACCCAGCTAGCTAAGTTAAACACGACTTTGAACAGATCGTCTTCACCTTCAGCCAATTCTGCGGCCTTGGCTACAATTGCCAGATGATCAGAATCAATAGTTTCTGTGGAGTCTAAGTATTCCTCTAATCCTTGTATGTCTTGAGGTCGTACAGGAAAGGTAACTTTGTCTTTCACTGCGAGTCGCTTATTTTGTGTTTCAATGAGGGCAGTGTATCCAAATTTTTTTTTTTCGATGTTTTTATCATTCCAGAGAAAGGAGACTGTATCTCCTTTGACTTGTCCATCGCTATTCCAAAATACAACGTTTTGTCTTTCGGTTCCTTTCGGGTAGAGAAGCACATTGGCAGTCACTTCTTTTACGCTCGCTCCACTCTTAGTAGGCACCAATTCAAAAGAACCATCAACTTTCAACTCTAATTCCATAGAATTCATGGAATAGTAATTATTTTCGGCGAAAGAAAAAGATACCAATAATAGAAATAAAATAAATGTTACACCTTTTTTCATAAATTTATGAATAGTCGTAGAAATATAAATGTTTTTGTTCCATGAAGTTTTCATTGAATAAATATAAAAGCTTTTGTAGTAAAATTGCATCTAAACTTTTTTAAAACAACGTATATAAAAACTATTATGATCAAAGCAATCGCTCTTTTATCAGGAGGAATCGACAGTCCAGTCGCAATTCATCTGCTGCAATCACAGCTAGAGATCATTCCGGTGCACTTCCATCAGCTTCCCTTAGTAGATGAATCAGAGATAGAGAAGGTTAAGAATTTAGCCAAACATTTGAAAGTGAAGAAACTGTATTTAGCTCCATTCACTCCAGTCTTGAAAGCGTTAGTAGAAAAATGTAATCACAAGCATTACTTTATTCTGTCGAAGATCGCCATGTTTCGGACCGCAGAAATGATCACCAGAAAAGAGAAAGCCACTTACTTGATCACTGGGGAGAATTTAGCGCAGGTATCCAGCCAGACCTTGAGCAATCTGACTTCTATTACCAAGCATGTACCCATGGAAATACTACGTCCGCTTTTGACCTATGATAAACAGGAGATAATTGAAGTTGCAAAAAAGATCGGCACCTATGAATTATCCAAGGGACCGGAAATATGCAACCTGTTAGGACCTAAAAAACCATCCACCCAATCAGATCCGGAAGAGATAAGCAAAGAGTTGGAGAAGTTGGATTTGAGGGCATTGTTGGAAGAATGTGTGAAAAATGCAGAAATAATGGAATCTAAATGAAAATGAAACTCTATTCTATCCTCAAAGTTGGCGAAATAATCAAAAGCGAGATTCCCGGTGAATACGCCGGTTGGGCTTCTGGAAAAATCTTTGGCAGACTTGATTGTAAATCGGGCATGCGAATGAAAAAAGAGAATCGCGTATTCTTTCACAACCTAGAAGATGCAGTGAATAAAGGATATCGTCCTTGCAAGAAATGTCGTCCTCTCGACGAAGAAGGATTTGAACAGATTCAACATCTAGTTCCATACAAAACGCTGGAGGAATTTTATAATCGGGATGACTGAATGTCACTACTTTGAAATACTAATTTCTGAAAAAGTTTATAAAAACCTTCACAAATAAGAGTAAATAATGTCTACTCTTATCAAACTGGAAAATGTGCACAAGATTTACCGCTTGGAGGGCGTAGAAGTCCCTGCTGTAAACGGTATTTCCTTGAGTATCGATCAAGGAGACTTTGTCGCATTGATCGGTCCTAGCGGGTCAGGAAAGAGTACGGCTATGAATCTCGTGGGCTGTCTTGATACAGCGACGAAAGGAAACATTTTCCTTGGGAAACATAATATTCAACATCTTTCTGAAAGCGATCTGGCTCAAGTACGTGGAAAGAAGATTGGATTTATTTTCCAAACCTTCAATCTCATTCCTAGCCTAAATGCAGTGGACAATGTTGCTTTGCCAATGATGTTCCAAGGCGTGCCTCGAAGTGTAAGGGTAAACAAAGCACAAAAGTTGTTGGAGCAGGTAGGTCTTGCCAACAGAATGCATCATCTTCCTAACCAATTATCCGGTGGTCAGCGGCAGCGTGTGGCTATCGCCCGAGCCTTAGTCAACGATCCAGAGATTATCCTAGCAGACGAACCGACTGGAAACTTAGATACTAAAACTGGTGACGAGATCATGAAGATGCTTCAAGATATGAACAAACAAGGTAAAACTATCATTTTAGTAACTCACAATCCTGATTTGACCAAATTGGCGAATAAAGTGATCAAACTGAAGGATGGAAAAATCTTAGAAGAGAATAAGCAATCAAAAGTCAAAATCATCCGTAGGAGGAAAACATGAAAGCAGTTAAACTAATATTATCTATCTTGCTTCTGGCAATGATGCTGCCTTTAGCGTATGCACAGGTGGCCGTAAGTTCTTTCACCTTACAGCCGCAGACCGTTATCCCAGGAGAAGAAACAACTATCGGTATTATCTTAGAAAATGTTGGTGCAGTGGATGTTGATAATGTTATAGTTACGTTAGATCTCAGCAATGTTCCTTTTGTACCGGTAGATTCATCGAACGAAAAGATCATTGAAGAAATTGGTGATGGACGAGAGGAACGAATTACTTTTAGAGTGAAAGCATTATCCACTGCAGAGCCATACACTTACAAGATTCCAGTAGTCGTAACTTATGCTGGTGCAAGCAAGATCTCGCTGATCAGCATTGAAGTGACTGCAAAAGCGCATCTCGATTTGTTGTTAGAGAAATCAGAGTTGATCAAAGTACATGATAATGGCAAAGTAACTTTGAAATTTGTCAACGATGGCTTAGCTCAAGTAAAGAATCTGAAAGTAACCCTGAAAGACAGCCCGCTTTATCAAATCAATTCACCGAGCACCGTTTTCATCGGAGAAGTAGAGGTAGGCGATTTTGAAACGGAAGAATTTACAATAATTCCGTTGTCGGATGATCCTATTCTGGAAGTGGATCTGGAATACCGCGATGCTGTCAACAACTTGCTTAAGGAATCAAAGTTGATCAAGATTCCTGTCTACACCCAAGAAGAAGCAAAGCAACTAGGATTGGTAAAGGACAATAGCAGCATGACCATCATTGTCGTTGCTGCGATCGTATTCTTAGCAGCAATAGTACTCTACCGCAGAAGGAAGAAGAGAAAAAATGCGCTTTGATTACTTCTTACTTGCTGTAAATAGTATCCGTCATCGGAAACTCCGTTCCTGGCTGACTGTCATAGGTATCATTATCGGTGTTGCTGCCATAATTTCTCTAATCACTATGTCCAGAAGTTTGGAAGGTACGATCCAGGAGCAGTTCGAAACCTTTGGTGCAAAT
>CAYJQD010000009.1:9196-13343 GCA_964372235.1 uncultured Methanosarcinales archaeon | reverse complement strand
GTTTCTGGAAAAGGATTTCAAGGTCCTGGTACGCAATCTCTTGGTTTAACTATAGAAGATGTAGAAACTATAGAAAAGATTTCTGGGTTAGATTACGTCGCTCCAGGTATATTCCGCAGCGCAGAAGTGAATTATAAAGATGAAACAGGATTTACCTTGATCGGCGGTTTGCCAGCCGAGCAGTATGAAAAATTCTATGCTGCTGGTGGGTTAGAAACTGTCGAAGGAAGATTTATCCAGGATGATGAAAAATATGTTGCCGTTATTGGTTCTCGAGTCGCAGAAAAAATGTTTTCTAAAGAGATTGGCGTAGGAAGCAAGATAGAGATCAATAAAATCAATTTCAAAGTGGTCGGTGTTCTCGAAGAAATCGGCAATACGCAAGATGATAATCAGATCAATGTTCCTCTCGAAGCGGCGCGGGAAATCTTTAACGAACCGGAAAAAGTAGACATGATTATTGTCCAAGTAAAATCCGGTATCGATATTCCAGCGATGCAGGGAAAGATCGAGAAAGAATTAGAACGCAAACGCGGCGATACCAGTTTTGAAGTGGTTACTGCTACCCAAATACTGGAACAGATCAATCAAGTCTTAGGGGTGATGCAGATTGTGTTGGTAGGCATTGCTGCGATATCTCTCTTAGTAGGTGCGATCGGGATCATGAACTCAATGTATACTTCCGTATTAGAGAGAACCAAGGAAATAGGTATAATGAAATCCATTGGCGCCCGGAATTCAGAGGTATTGCAGATTTTTTTGATGGAAGCGGGCATGATTGGATTGGTCGGTGGAATCTTTGGGACATTACTGGGCACAACTATCGCCTACGGGGTTGGATCCGTGTCCAAGAGTGCAGGATTCTTGCTAATTATTAAGATTGAGATCGGAGTGTTATTGTTAGGATTAGTGTTTGCCTTTGTGGTAGGAGTCGTTTCTGGAATATTACCGGCATATCAGGCGTCTAAGCTGAAACCTGTAGATGCTTTACGATACGAGTGAAGCGAGGAAAGTAAAGTCACCAACCTCATTAACATTCGGAGCATTCTCTTTAAGAATGGAACGCAGTGACTTGACGTTGAGGCATGTAAGGCACAAATAAACTTTTATAAACCTCCTCCCCCTTCTCTCACACATGCTAACCCTTTACAACACTCTCACCAGAACCAGAGAAAAATTTGTCCCTCTTAAAGATAAAAATGTAGGAATTTACGCATGCGGCCCTACCGTCTATCAGTACATGCATATCGGCAATCTACGTTCTTTCTTATTTGAAGATATCCTAAGACGCACTCTCCAATTCAATAAATTCAAAGTCAAACATGTCATGAACATCACTGATGTCGGCCATCTTACTTCTGATGCGGATGAAGGAGAGGATAAGATGCTCAAAGGAGCCAGAAGAGAAGGCAAGACCGTCTGGCAGATCGCTGAATTTTACACCAAAGCTTTCCTTGACGACGTCAAGAAGATGAATCTCCTTCCTCCCAACAAGCTTTGCAAAGCGACTGATCACATCAAAGAACAGATCGAGATGATCAAAGTTCTTGAAAAGAAAGGCTACACCTATTTCAAAGGAGGCAATGTGTACTTTGACACTTCTAAAATAAGTGATTATGGTAAACTGGCTCAACTAGATCTTGACGCTGATGCCCAAGCTAGAGTTGAGAGAGATCCCAACAAGAAGAATCCGCACGATTTTGTCTTATGGTTTACCAAGTCTAAATTTCAAGAACAAGAAATGAAATGGGATTCTCCCTGGGGAAAAGGCTACCCAGGTTGGCACATTGAATGTTCAGCTATGGCTACTAAATACCTAGGGAAACAGTTCGACATCCACTGCGGTGGCATAGATCACATCCCGGTACATCACACTAATGAAATTGCGCAATCTGAAGCAGCGAACGGGAAGAAACCTTGGGTAAAGTACTGGTTGCATAACGAATTTCTCGTACTACAAGGTCAGAAGATGGCCAAATCTGGCGAGAATTTTATCACTCTCTCTACTTTGATAGAAAAAGGAATCGATCCCCTCGATTATCGATATTTCTGCTTGGGCACTCATTACCGTAAACCGTTGATGTTTAGTTATGAAGCATTGGAAGGTGCCAAGGCAGCGCGGAAAAGATTGAACGACAAATTCCTGGAATTAAAGAAGACTGGAACAGCTTCAGCAGCCCAACAAAAAACGTACCTCCACGCTTTTACCAGCGATATCAATGATGATCTCAATACACCTAAAGCTTTAGCAGTACTCTGGGATGTATTGAAAGATGAACAATTAAATGATACAGATAAACGGTCTTTGCTGCTGAAGTTTGATCAAGTACTGGGCTTAAACCTCAGCAAATTGAAAAAAGAAAAGCTCAAGATTCCTCCTGAAGCGAAGAAATTAGCTGAAGAACGATTAAAAGCAAGAAACAATAAAGACTGGAAGAAAGCTGATGAATTGCGGGAAAAGATAAAAGCTTTAGGTTATATTGTAGGCGATACCAAGGAAGGATATGAAATAAAAAAGAATGAATAAATTATTGGCTTTTGGTATTAATTTTTAACAAGTCATGTATCCAACACCAGCCTACAAAACTTTCCAGTAAGGCAATCCATCCAACGACAAAAATAAGCCAGTTGGCCCACGGCAAACTATATTGTGGCATCCAAGGACCTAACCACCAGAATGCAAGTGCAAATCGCAAAATTCGATCCAATCTTCCCAGATTTTGTTTCATCTTCTTTACCTCTTTTTTTACTTTATCTTATTTTCAATTCTATTTCTTTTTATTATTGCTCTCCTTTTTACTAACGTAATGGATTCCAGTTACGATAAACAATATCCCTAAAATAGTTACGCCTAAGCCGCCGCCATACGACATCATGTTATAACCGCCATAGTAGCCCATCATTCCCATCATGCCGGTGTAACCGACTCTTCCTGCAGTTAACAAAGCTAATGCTCCGCCGATAATCTGTATCCATCCTAATGTTTTGTAATCCATTATTTCACCTCTGCTGTAGCATATTCTTGAGATTTATATATGTTTTCCAATTGATCTACGGAATTTATCTCCTCAATTCTTCCTTCATCTTTTGCTCATCAAACTTAAATTTCTTCCCTAAGAATTCTACTACTTTTCGTGCATCATTTTTGGCGTTATCCAGACAAACGGAGGCTCCAGGCGAAGGTGTAATATTAAAGATTATCTTATCTCCGACAATCTTTGCTTCACCCATATTCATCTTCTTGCTCTTCGTATCAACAATCTGAGGCCTGATACCGCCGATATTCTTTCCTAAGTGAATTTCTTTCGCTCTGGCGGTAGGAACAATTTTCTGCACGTCTTTGACAAAGATTCGTTTTCCAAGAAAAGGAAGATCGTAACTGAAATTCTTCAACACGAATCGAAAATAGGTTGGGTCAGAAATAATCTTCAGCAAACTCAAAATTCCGTCCAGAGTAAAAACTGAAGTTCTGATGAAATCAGGGACAGTACTGTAATGATGTCTTTCCAGCAAGGGAAGAACTTTTGCTGTCGGTCCAAAGCGTGTTTCTTCAGGGTGTTTTACATCAGGATCACCATGGATGGCGGCAAAAGGCAATTTCTTCAGCTGCATGGTGTAGACTTTTCCCTTTAACATATTTTTAGCACAGTAGAAACTTCCAGCTACTGGTAATAAACCAAACTCTTTCCCATATCCCATTTTTTGGGCAAAGATCAAACTGTGCGACCCCGAGCAGACCACTACTACAGAAGCTTCAACTGTTTTTCCTCTGGCAATTATTCTATATCCATTCTTGTTCTTTTCAATTTTCTTTATTTTTTGAGCCAAGAAGACATCGATAATCTTATCGCTTTCCTTGGCATGTTTGACAAACGATTCTGATAATTTTCCAAAGTCTACTACATAGCCATCTTCCGTGCATAATGCTAATAATTTTTCATCATGATTTCGCCCTTCGACCACTTTTGGTTCCAGTTTGGCAATTTCTTCTCTCCCAATCTTGCGCAGCTTTGGAAAAATATCTTTGATTTCTTCGTATCTTTTTAGGGCAATTTCTCAATAATTGAGTCAGGACAGAGAACTCACACATGCTCACGGACTTTTGACGAATCCTGATCTTCTTCCTTATCGCAGCTGGCTTTGTGGC